>NZ_JAAUVM010000020.1:0-125485 GCF_012030485.1 Pseudomonas sp. B14(2022) | reverse complement strand
CTTGATTCTTTGATTCATGGGGGACTCTTGGTTCCAGGGCATGATCAGTTACCTCCTGATCATGCGTATTAGCCTGTAAACCATGTCCCCGGTTAGAAATGTAAACGATGTCCCCGGTTTGTACCGGGGCAAGCCCCCTCCCACAGTGGATCACCGCCAGCCCGAACTAACGGGTCAGCAGCACTTGGGCCCACCCTTGCCGCCGTAACGGGCTTCCTGGCGTTCCCGGAAGAACGCCTTGTAGTCCATCATCGGCTTGTCCGGGTGCTTGGTTTGCATATGCTCGACGTACGTGTCGTAGTCGGGCATGCCGACCATCAGGCGCGCGGCCTGACCGAGGTATTTACCGAGGCGACTGATGTCATTGAACATGCTTGCAATCCTCGGTTATGCGTCCGGTACTGCCTGGAACGGGGCTTCTTTATCCGTACGCTCTTTGTTACCCCAGGCGGCGACGCCAACCTTGAGCGCATAGAACAGGATGCTGAACACCACGAACAGGAACAGCACAGTCAGCGTTGCGTTGGTGTAAGCGTTCCAGATCACGTGCTGCATCTGGTCCACGCTCTTGGCAGGGGCCAGGATCTGGCCGTTCGCCAGGGCATCACTGTACTTCTTCGCCAGCGACAGGAAGCCGATCGCCGGGTTGGCGTCGAACAGCTTGATGAAGCCTGCGGTGGTGGTGCAGATCAGCAGCCATACCGCCGGCAGCATGGTCACCCAGATGTAGCGTTGGCGTTTCATTTTGATCAGCACAACGGTGGCGAGCATCAGCGCGATACCGGCCAGCATCTGGTTGGAGATACCGAACAGCGGCCACAAGGTGTTGATGCCGCCCAGCGGGTCGATCACGCCCTGGTACAGCAGGTAACCCCACATGGCGACGCAACCGGCGGTCGCGATCAGGTTGGCGGTCCAGGACTCGGTGCGCTTGAGCGCCGGTACAAAGGAGCCCAGCAAATCCTGAAGCATGAAGCGACCGGCACGGGTGCCCGCGTCGACGGCAGTCAGGATAAACAGCGCTTCGAACAGGATCGCAAAGTGGTACCAGAACGCCATGGTGTTTTCACCCGGCAGCACACTGTGCAGGATCTGCGCGATACCCACCGCCAACGTCGGCGCACCACCGGCACGCGCGAGGATGGTGGTTTCACCGATGTCGTGGGCCACGGCCGACAGCGCCTCGGGGGTAATTGCAAAACCCCAGCTGCTGACGGTTTGTGCCACGGTCACCACGTCGGTGCCGACGATTGCCGCCGGGCTGTTCATGGCGAAGTACACGCCTGGCTCGATCACCGAAGCGGCAACCATCGCCATGATCGCCACGAAGGACTCCATCAGCATGCCGCCGTAACCGATGTAACGGGCGTGGCTTTCACTGGCCAGCAGCTTGGGCGTGGTGCCCGAGGAAATCAGCGCATGGAAGCCCGAGACCGCGCCACAGGCAATGGTGATGAACAGGAACGGGAACAGACCGCCCTTCCAAACCGGGCCGGTACCATCGATGAACTGGGTCAGCGCCGGCATTTTCAGGTCAGGCATGGTGACCAGGATGCCAATCGCCAGGGCGATGATGGTGCCGATTTTCAAGAAGGTAGAGAGGTAGTCACGTGGCGCGAGGATCAGCCACACCGGCAGTACCGCGGCCACGAAACCGTAGCCGATCAGCATCCAGGTGATCTGGATCCCAGTGAACGTGAAGGCCTTGGCCCAGACCGGATCAGCGGCAATCTGCCCGCCCAGCCAGATCGAACCGAGCAGCAACAGCACGCCGATGATCGAAATTTCACCAATGCGGCCCGGGCGGATGTAGCGCATGTAGATGCCCATGAACATCGCGATCGGGATGGTCGCCATCACCGTGAAGATGCCCCATGGGCTCTCGGCCAGGGCCTTGACCACGATCAGCGCCAGCACCGCAAGGATGATGATCATGATCAGGAAGCAGCCGAACAGCGCGATGGTCCCCGGGATACGACCCATCTCTTCGCGAACCATGTCCCCCAGGGAACGGCCATTACGACGCGTGGACAGGAACAGGACCATGAAATCCTGCACCGCACCGGCCAGTACCACGCCGGCAATCAGCCAGAGTGTGCCGGGCAGGTAGCCCATTTGCGCCGCCAGTACCGGGCCGACCAAGGGGCCTGCACCGGCAATTGCCGCAAAGTGGTGACCGAAAAGGATGTGTTTGTTGGTCGGCACATAGTCCAGACCGTCATTGTTGACCACTGCGGGGGTGGCCCGTCGTGGATCGAGTTGCATCACATTATTAGCGATGAACAGGCTGTAGTAGCGATAAGCGACCAGATAGATGGCCACGGCAGCGACCACAATCCACAAGGCGTTGATCGCCTCGCCTCGGCGCAAGGCCACTACGCCCAGGGCGCACGCTCCTACGATTGCCAGCACCAGCCAGGGTAAGTGGCGTAGCAGGCTATTATTATTTTTCATTTTTATATTCCAGCCAGGGTGGACAGAAAGGACAGCCATCCGGAGTTTAGCGCTACTGGCCTTAAAGGCCACCCCCCTACGTTGGTCTAGAGCCTTGCAGCGGTAAAAAAACAGAAAAAACCGCCCAATGATGGCGCAGGGCTACAATCCTTTTATCCACAGAGGGTTTCACCATGACCGAGCAAGCGTCTGATCGCCGCCGTTTTCGCCGGATCGCCTTTGATGCCAAGACCGAACTTCGGCAAAACGGCAACGAATGGCCAGTGCAATTGGTGGATTTGTCGCTCAAGGGCCTGTTGGCGCAACGGCCTGAAGACTGGAAGGGAAATAAGGCGCTGCCGTTCGCGGTCGACATACGCCTGGATCCCAAGGCGCATATAAAGATGCAAGCACGGCTGACCCACGAAGCAGATGGTCAACTGGGGTTTGTGTGCACAGACATCGACCTGGACTCGATCAGCCACCTAAGGCGGCTTATCGAACTGAACCTTGGAGATGAAGAAGAACTGCACCGGGAGTTGTCGGCGCTGTTGGAGATCTAACCACCCACATTGGTTTTGCGGCGTTGGTGATTACTCGAACAAGGCATCCAATGCCTGTTCCAGGCGCGTGACCCCAATCACCTGCAATCCTGGCGGCATTTCCTTCGGCGCATTGCCCTTGGGCACAATCGCGCGTTTGAAGCCGTGTTTGGCCGCTTCCTTCAAGCGTTCCTGACCGCTCGGCACCGGGCGCACTTCGCCGGACAGGCCCACCTCACCGAACACCAGCAGGTCGTGGGGCAATGGCCGGTTACGCAAGCTGGACATCACCGCCGCCATCAACGCCAGGTCGGACGCGGTTTCCAACACCTTGACCCCGCCGACCACGTTGAGGAACACGTCCTGGTCGTGGGTGGGGATGCCACCGTGACGGTGCAACACCGCCAACAGCATCGCCAGGCGGTTTTGATCCAGGCCCAACGTGACGCGACGAGGGTTGGCCAGATGGCTGTCATCCACCAGCGCCTGGACTTCCACCAGCATCGGCCGGGTGCCTTCCCACGTTGCCATAACCACGCTGCCTGGGACTTCTTCCTGGGCACGGGTCAGGAAAATCGCCGAGGGGTTAGAGACTTCTTTCAGCCCCCGGTCAGTCATGGCGAACACACCCAGTTCGTTCACCGCGCCGAAGCGGTTCTTCACCGCCCGCAGCAAGCGCAAGCGGCCATCGGACTCGCCTTCGAAATACAGCACGGTGTCGACCATATGTTCCAACACCCGTGGCCCGGCCAGCGCGCCCTCTTTGGTGACGTGGCCGACCAGGAAGATCGCCGTGCCGCTCTGCTTGGCGTAGCGCACCAGCAACGCCGCACTCTCGCGCACCTGGGACACACCGCCCGGCGCCGATTGCAGTTGCTCGGTGAAAATCGTCTGGATCGAGTCGATCACCATGACCTTGGGTTTTTCGATCCGGGCCGTGGCGATGATGCTTTCGATGCAGGTTTCAGTCATGACCCGCAGTTGATCCTGGGGCAAACCGAGGCGGCGGGCACGCATGGCCACCTGTTGCTGGGATTCTTCGCCGGTGACGTACAGCGCCGGCATGCGGCTGGCGATGCTGCACAGGGTTTGCAGCAGGATCGTCGATTTGCCGATGCCGGGGTCGCCGCCGATCAACACCACCGAACCATCCACCAGGCCGCCACCCAGAACCCGATCCAGCTCACCGGAAGCCGTCGAGAAACGCGGGATCTCTTCAACGCTGACCTCGGCCAGGGTCTTGATCTGCGCCTGTTGCCCGGTCCAGCCGGCTCGGCCGGTGGGGGCCGAGGCGCCGCCGCTTTCGATCATGGTTTCAGTCAGGGTATTCCACGCACCACACTCGGTGCATTGGCCGGCCCACTTGGGAAAGGTCGCGCCGCACTCCGTGCAGCCGTACATGCGCTTGGCCTTTGCCATTTGAAAACCTCCAACCGAAAAACCGCGATGATAGCTCAGCGCGACGCCGGGGTCCGGATTTCACCGCTGGCCAGTCGTGAAGCACTGTTGCCGACCGGGTCTTCGGCGTTGAGATCGGCGCCCTTGGCCTTGAGTTCGTCGAGCAACTCGATGCGCTTGAACAGGCCGGCGTACATGGCCGCCGTCTGACCGGCACCGTTACGTTGGTCGGGGTTGCAGTCGGTCGCCAGCAGGCGCTGGGCAATTTTCAGTTCTCCCTTGAAGATCGCGCCCATCAATGCGGTGTTACCGCGCTTGTCCTGCACACAGGCGTCGGCGCCGGCGGCGAGCAAACGCTCCACGTAGGCGCTTTCACCATGGTAGGCGGCGAGAATCAACGCCGTGTAGCCCTTGTCGTCCTGGGTGTTGAGGGGGAAGCCGGCGTCGATAAAGGTGTTGAGCATGTCGAGGTCACCACGGCGGGCGGCGTCGAAGTAATAATCCTGGAGCTGCGCCTTGAGCGCGACCGGGTCGGGCGACTCGGCATGGGCGACAAAGGCCAGCATGGCCATCAGTAGGCCGATCGAAATACGCATGGGTTCTCTCCTGCCAGAGGTCGACGCCCGCGTGGGCGTCGACCGAAACCAACGTCAGTCAGTGAGTTTTTCGGCCAGCGCCTTCACGCGCGCCAGGTCACCCTTGGCGACCTTGGCCACGCCGGTGCCGTATTCCGGATCGGCCTTGTAGAGGAACGACAGGATGATGTGCTTGCTCTCGTCATCGGTAGTGGCCAGGGAGCCGCCGAAGTTGTCGATCAAGTCCTGACGCTCTTTCTTGCTGTAGGAGCGATACAGATCGCCGGCCTGCTTGAAGTTCTGCTCACGCTGGATCTTCGCCTGCTGGGTGCTGCCCGACAGCGCCGTCTGGCTGTAGCGCGCGGTTTGCGGCTCTTCACGGTTTTCCAGGCGGCTTGGCTGGTAGTTCACGCCGCTGGTGGTCTTGCCGAAGTTCAGCGCGCCGTCCTGGTTACCGTTGTTGACGGTGACCCGTGGGGCGTTGATCGGCAACTGCAGGGCATTGGCGCCCAGTCGATACATCTGCGTGTCGGCATACGAGAACACCCGCCCTTGCAGCAGGCGGTCTTCCGACGGTTCGATGCCCGGCACCAGGTTGGCCGGGGCCATGGCCACTTGCTCGGTTTCCTGGAAGACATTCGCCGGGTTGCGGTTCAGCACCATCTGCCCGACTTTACGCTCGGGCACATTCGGCCAGATCTTGGTGGCGTCCAGCGGGTCGAAATCAAACTTGGCCAGGTCTTCCGGCTTGAGTACCTGCACATACAGGTCCCACTTGGGGAAGTCGCCCTTGTTGATATGGGTGACCAGGTCGTTAGTCATATGGCTGTAGTCACGCCCCTGCACTTCGGTAACTTGCTTGGGGTCGAGATTCTTGATGCCTTGCAGGCTCTTCCAGTGGAACTTGACGTAGTGCACTTCACCCTTGGCGTTGATCAACTTGTAGGCATGTACACCATTGCCGTCCATTTCCCGATAACTGGCCGGAGTACCGGAGTCGGAATACAACTCGGTGAGTGTACGAGTGGCCTCGGGAACATGGGAGAAGAAGTCGAAGCGACGGGAGTCATCGTCCAGATTAGTGCGCGGGTCCGGCTTGAAGGCGTGGACCATGTCGGGAAACTTGATGGCATCGCGGATAAAGAACGTCGGGAAGTTATTGCCCACCAGGTCCCAGTTGCCATCGGCGGTATAGAACTTGGTGGCGAAGCCGCGCGGGTCACGCAGGGTTTCCGGGGAGTGGTTACCGTGCACCACGGCCGAGAAGCGCACGAACACCGGGGTCGTTTCGCCAGCAGCGAAGACCTTGGCCTTGGTCAGGTCGCTGAGGTTATCGGTGACGGTGAAGGTGCCATGGGCGCCGGTGCCACGGGCATGCACGACGCGCTCGGGGATGCGTTCACGGTCGAAGCGCTGCAGCTTCTGGATCAGTTGCACGTCCTGCAGCAGCACCGGGCCGTTGGCGCCAGCGGTTTGCGAGTTCTGGTTATCGCCCACCGCGGCGCCGTTATCACGGGTCAGGTTGGCGGCTTGCACGGAGAGGGAAAGCAGGCTGGCGGTCGCCAGTACCAGCACATGACGCGCCAATACCGGGCCGCGATTGATTGGATTCTTCATCAAGGTTTCCTCTGGTTTTTTAGTGCACATTCAGTTGTGCTTGCCAGAGGCTAGTGACCCACGAGTCAGAAGATAAATAGAAAAACCCCACCAGGGTGATTAAGAAAATAATGTGGTAAGCCACTGAAACAGCGGGTATTTCGCGCGCGATTGGTGGCACTTTGCAAACTATTTGCGTTTTAATGTGTCGATAAAAACTAACAGTGTTAACGGTTGTGTCGGGCAAGCCCGCTACCGCTGACTTACACTAAGCGGCACCCTTCTCATTTGTAACAAGGAATAACCTATGGGCGTGATCAGTGAGTTCAAGGCCTTCGCGGTCAAAGGTAATGTGGTCGACATGGCCGTCGGTATCATCATCGGCGCCGCCTTCGGCAAAATTGTTTCTTCGTTTGTAGGCGACGTAGTGATGCCGCCCATTGGTCTGTTGATCGGTGGCGTGGACTTTGGTGACCTGGCGATAACGCTCAAGGCGGCCCAAGGCGATGTGCCCGCCGTCGTCCTGGCGTACGGCAAGTTCATCCAGAGCGTGATCGACTTTGTGATCGTCGCGTTTGCGATCTTCATGGGCGTCAAGGCCATCAACCGCCTCAAGCGCGAAGAAGCCGTTGCACCTAGCCTGCCACCGACACCGAGCAAGGAAGAAGTGCTGCTGGGTGAGATTCGCGACCTGCTCAAGGCACAGAACGACAAGCCGCTTTAACCTGTACCGGCTTGGAAAAAAGGCGCCTGCTTGAGGCGCCTTTTTATTACCAGTAGTTTTCCACCGCCACCTGCCCCGGCCGGCGGCTAAGGCTCAGTTGCATGTCGCGCTGCTTGAGCAACTGGCGAGTGTCATCCACCATCTGCGGGTTACCGCAAATCAGCACACGGGAATGTTCCGGAGTCAGCTCGACGCCGGCAGCACGCTCCAATTCGCCATTCTCGATCAGCGTGGTAATGCGCCCATTCAGCGCACCTGGGTGCTGTTCACGGGTGACGAGCGGGATGTAGGTGAATTTATGCGCGTATTCGGCCAGGTACTCTCGTTCACCCAGCTCTTTGATCAGCGACTGATAGGCCAACTCCTGGGCTTCCCGCGCGCTGTATACCAGGATGATGCGCTCGAATTTCTCCCAGACTTCAAAGTCCTGCAGGATCGACAAAAACGGCGCCACCCCGGTCCCCGTACCCAACATCCACAAGTCACGACCATCGACGAAACGATTCAGGGTCAGGTACCCGGTAGCCTGGCGCTCCACCATTAAGGTATCGCCTACCCGCAGTCGGCTGAGTTCACTGGTGAATTCGCCGCCTGGGACAACAATCGAGAAGAAGTCCAAGTATTCATCAAATGGCGAGGACACCACGGAATAGGCACGCCACACCGTGCTGCCATCCGCCTTGGTGACCCCCAGGCGCACGAATTGCCCGGCGGTGAAACGGAACCCTGGGTCACGGGTGGTTCGCAGCGTAAACAGGCTGGGGGTCAGGGATTGCACATCGAGCAAGGTCTGGCGGGTAAATTTCTCAGCACTGGCCGTCATGGGGGACTCCGTTCTACAGGTTCCCTAGTGTCCCTCAAAGTCGCGCCCGGAAACACCCATGCCGGGTAATGGCATGGTGCAGGCACAAAATAGTAGCAACTTAATATCAGCGCTAATAAATTTGCTATTAGCGCCCCTATCAGCACCACAAGCACACGCTAAGTTGTGTCTGCCACAAGTGCTTCAACTGACTAAAAAATCGAAAAAAACAACTAAGCCCCTTAGCAAAGCCCGCCGCGACCGTAGAGAAAACTTCTTAAACGCCGCCCTGCAAGAGCGAAAATTTCATCTCGCGATGTAGCTCATGTCCTACACTGGTTTGCGTGCAGTGGGAGTTCGGGACGTATCCCATGTCATGCGGAAACCCATGGAGAGTTACCAATGGTCAACTGGCGCAACACCCGACTTCCCAAGCTGGAGGGCGAGAGCGAGGCAACTACTCTTTTCGAGACGGCTGTGAACCACACCTACGCACTTGGCTTCCAATACTGTTCTTTTACGATGAGTTCTCAACTGCCTAACAACCAAACGAAACCTATTCACCTCAACAACTATCCCGATGAGTGGAACAAACTGTATAACCAGGCCCACTTCTTTGAAGTTGATCCCGTGGTGGAACATTGCAAACGTTGTGTACTCCCCCTTGTCTGGGAGGAAAAAACCTTTAAAGACTCACCAAACTTGTGGTCTTTAGCCAAATCCTTTGGTGTGCATTTGGGATGGACCCAAGCTGTGCATGATTTCCAGGGTGTGTTCAGCATGCTGACCCTTGGCCGTAGCACGGGTGAAGTGACCCCGCAGGAGCTGTACGAAAAAGCCGGCCAGGTCCTGTGGCTGTGCCATGCGATGCACGCGGTAGTGGCGCAGACTTACGCACGCAAGCCCAGCATTAACCCTGCCAGCAAATTAACCCCGCGCGAAACCGAAATCCTCAAGTGGTCAGCCATGGGCAAGACCGCTGCGGACATAGCCACCATTCTGTGCCTGTCCGAACGTACGGTGGGCTTTCATATCTGCAGTTGCTTCAAAAAGCTGGGGGTCAACAACAAGATCGCCGCTGTGCTCTGCGCCTCGAAAGCGGGGTTGTTTTAAGCCGCGTTGAAACACCGCATGTAATCCCTCAGGAAAAAAAGTAACATTTACGACCCATTCTGAGTGCTGGGCTGTCCCCACGGGGCGCCGCCCGCTGTTCACTCAGACGGTTCTGCAGCCGACTGCCGAACACCCATCGATGACCCAGAGCCTCCCTCGCCATGCCCCTGCTCGACAGCCCCTTCGCCCAGCTCGATCTGATCCGCCAGCCAGAGCAGCATAACGATCCGCTGCAAGCCTTCGACGCCGCCGACGAGTACCTGCTCAGCTATCTGGCTGAACAGCAACCGAGCGCTGCGACTCGCGTGCTGGTGCTCAATGACAGCTTCGGCGCCCTGGCTGCCAGTCTCGAAGGCCGGGCGCAGGTGACCTCCAGCGGCGACTCGTTCCTGGCCGCCCTGGGCCTGGATAAAAACCTGGTGCGCAATGGCAAGGCCTTTGACGCCGTGCCGTTCATCCCCGCCAGCCAAGTGCCCACAGGGCCGTTCGACCGGGTGCTGATCCGTGTACCCAAAACCCTGGCATTGCTGGAAGAACAACTGATCCGCCTGCAAGGCCAACTGGCGCCGGGTGCCGAGGTGATCGCAGGGGCGATGATCAAGCACCTGCCAAGGGCGGCCGGGGAAATGCTTGAGCGCTATATCGGGCCGATGCACGCCTCCCTGGCCGTCAAGAAAGCCCGGTTGCTGATCGCCACCCAGGCCGACCGGCCCATCGCTGTCTCGCCCTACCCGACGCGCTACACCCTGGACGCGCCGGCTATCGAACTGCTCAACCATGCCAACGTGTTCTGCCGTGAAGGCCTGGACATCGGCACCCGCGCCTTCCTGCCGCACCTGCCCAACAACCTGGGCAGTGCCCGCGTGGCGGACCTGGGTTGTGGCAACGGTGTACTGGCGATTGCCAGCGCCCTGCAAAACCCCGAGGCGCAATACACCCTGGTGGACGAGTCCTATATGGCCGTGCAATCGGCGCTGGAGAACTGGCAAGCCGCCCTCGGTGACCGCGCCGTCACCGTACGCGCTGGCGATGGCCTGGCCGGTCAGGAACCAGACTCCCTCGACGTTGTGCTGTGCAACCCGCCGTTCCACCAGCAGCAGGTGGTCGGCGACTTCCTCGCCTGGCGTATGTTCCAGCAGGCGCGGGAGGCGTTGGTGGTCGGCGGCGCCCTGTATATCGTCGGCAACCGTCACCTGGGTTATCACAGCAAGTTGGCGCGCTTGTTCCGTGGCGTAGAGCAAGTGGCCGCCACGCCAAAGTTTGTGATTCTCAAAGCGCGCAAATAAAAAAAGCCCTGCCCTTCCAAAAGAAGAGCAGGGCTGAAAACCGAGCGCGAAGCCCGGATCGGGATGTCAGTGGGTGGTCAGGCCGGCCGCATTCATGAACATGCGCATCAGGCTGGCCACGACGAACAGGGCCAGCACACTGCCGGTCCAGATCATCGCCAGCCACCCCAGGCGCCGCCACAACGGCTGTTTCTCGGCCTGTTCAATCTCGTGCAACGTAGGTTTGCCGGACATGCAACGACCCTCCTAGTGATAGCCGTCTTCGTGGGTGACCTTGCCGCGGAACACGTAGTAGCTCCAGAAGGTGTAGCCCAGGATGAACGGGATGATGAACAAGGTGCCCACCAGCATGAAGCCTTGGCTCTGGGGCGGCGCAGCGGCATCCCAGATCGACACGGATGGCGGGATGATGTTCGGCCACAGGCTGATCCCCAGGCCGCTGTAGCCGAGGAAGATCAGCACCAGCGTCAGCAGGAACGGCGTGTAGTGGGCATTACGCGCCACGGCGCGGATCAACCCGTACATGGTCACCAGCACCAGGATCGGTACCGGCAGGAACCAGAACAGATTCGGCAGGGTGAACCAGCGCGAGGCGATTTCCGGGTGCGACAGCGGGGTCCAGATACTCACGATACCAATCACCGCCAGCACAACGAAGGCCAACGGCCGCGCCAGGTTGTGCATCTTCTCCTGCAACGGGCCTTCGGTTTTCATGATCAGCCAGGTGCAGCCGAGCAACGCATAGGCCACGATCAGCGCCACGCCGCAGAACATCGTGAACGGTGTGAGCCAGTCCAGCGAGCCGCCGGCAAACTGGCGATTGACCACCGGGATCCCGTCGATAAACGCGCCCAGCGCTACACCCTGGAAGAACGTGGCCGCCAGCGAGCCGCCGATAAACGCCTTGTCCCACAGGTGACGCTTGTGGTCCTTGGCCTTGAAGCGGAACTCGAAGGCCACGCCGCGAAAAATCAGCCCGATCAGCATCAAAATCAACGGCAGGTACAACGCAGAGAGCACCACCGAATAGGCCAGCGGGAACGCGCCGAACAACGCCGCGCCACCGAGTACCAGCCAGGTTTCGTTACCGTCCCAGACCGGGGCCACGGTGTTCATCATCACGTCACGGTCGGTCTTGCCCGGTATAAACGGGAAGAGAATGCCGATGCCCAGGTCGAAGCCGTCCATGACCACGTACATCATGATGCCGAAGATGATGATCACGGCCCAGATCAGCGGAAGATCAATACCCATCTCAATTCCCCTTGTGCTGGATGTGGGCGTGGTCGTCATCGCTGCCATCATCGGCCGCGGACAAAGGACGGGCCGGTGTGCGTTTCTGGCCAGGGCCACCGTGGGTCGGCTCCGTGCTTTCGTGGGTCACCGGGCCTTTGCGCACCAGGCGCATCATGTAGCCCAGGCCGGCACCAAACAGCGCGAAGTACACCACCACGAACAACACCAGGGTGATCGTCATCTGCGCCAGGCTATGCCCGGAAGAAGCATCCGCCGTGCGCATCAACCCGTAGACCACCCACGGCTGGCGGCCGATTTCGGTGGTGAACCAACCGGCGAGAATCGCGATCAGGCCAGACGGCCCCATCCACAGCGCCAGGTACAGGAACGGTTTGGACGTGTACATCTTGTCGCCCCGGCGCAGCCAGAGGCTGAACAGACCGGTGAAGATCATCAGGAAACCCAAGCCGACCATGACCCGGAACGACCAGAACACGATGGTCGAATTCGGCCGGTCTTCCGGTGGGAACTCCTTGAGCGCCGGCACCTGTTTATCCAGGGAGTGGGTCAGGATCAGGCTGCCCAGGTACGGAATCTCCACCGCGTATTTGGTTTTTTCGGCTTTCATGTCCGGCCAGCCAAACAGGATCAGCGGGGTAGGCTCATTGCCTTTGTTTTCCCAGTGGCCTTCGATGGCGGCGATTTTTGCCGGCTGGTGCTTGAGGGTGTTGAGGCCATGGAAGTCACCGATCACCGCCTGGATAGGCGCCACGATCAGGGCCATCCACATCGCCATCGACAACATCTTGCGGATCGCCGGGTTGTCCTTGCCGCGCAGCAAGTGCCAGGCCGCCGAGGAACCGACGAAGAACGCGGTCGCCACGAACGCCGCCGTAGCCATATGCGCCAGCCGGTAGGGGAACGACGGGTTGAAGATCACCGCCAGCCAGTCGGTAGGAATCACGCGGCCGTCGATGATTTCAAAGCCCTGCGGTGTCTGCATCCAGCTGTTGGACGCCAGGATCCAGAAGGTCGAGATCAACGTACCGACGGCCACCATCACGGTGGAGAAGAAGTGCAGCTTGCGCCCCACCTTGTTCCAACCGAACAGCATCACACCGAGGAAACCGGCTTCGAGGAAGAAGGCCGTGAGCACTTCGTAGGTCAGAAGAGGCCCGGTGACGGCGCCGGCGAAGTCCGAGAAGCGGCTCCAGTTGGTACCGAACTGGTAGGCCATGACCAGACCGGAGACCACGCCCATGCCGAAGTTAACGGCAAAGATCTTCGACCAGAAATGGTAGAGGTCACGGTAGGTGTCGTTATGGGTCTTGAGCCACAAGCCTTCCAGCACCGCGAGGTAACTGGCCAGGCCGATGGTGATCGCCGGGAACAGGATGTGGAATGAGATGGTGAACGCGAACTGAATTCGGGCGAGATCTAGCGCCTCCAAACCGAACATAAGTCTTCCTCTGTCAGGTAATACCGGCTGCTGGCGGGAGCCTGCACCCACTGCCCCCACGGATATGGAGTCTGGCGAATTTCAATTCGTTTCTTTTTTTAACCAACCACGTAGGGAATCGGGCCTTGCGGCCACCAGAACAAATTCTGAAATGACTTTGATCTGGATCAATCACAGTCAAAAGAGTAGTCCCATTTTCGCGGTTGGTCCGTGTGGTCTTTTGCCGCGTGACAGACTGCCTCAGCGCAGTTCTTGCAACCATCTGTTACAACTTGATGATAATCTCGGCCCTTCCTCCGGCCTTGACCAGAATTCCCGATGCCCAGTGAACCCGCGTTGCTGTTACGTCACCACCGCCCTTTCATCGCGTTCTGGCTGGCACGGATTTTCACCGCCAGCGGCTTCCAGATGCTTACCGTGGCCATCGGCTGGAACCTTTACCAGCTCACTGGCAACGTGCTGGACTTGGGGTTGGTCGGCTTGGTGGAGTTCGTGCCGCGCGTGCTGTTCATGCTGCACACCGGGCATGTGGCCGACCGCTATGAGCGACGCAAAGTCGCGGCCATCTGCCAGACCGTGCAGGCGCTGATTGCCCTCTCCCTGGCCATCGGCGGCCTGACCGGCAACGTGACCCGCGAGATGATCTTTATCCTGGCGTTCCTGCTCGGCGCGGCGCGCTCGTTTGAAATGCCCACCACCCAGGCCCTGTTGCCGAGCATCGTACCCAGCGCGCTGTTTCCGCGGGCCGTGGCCTCGTCGCAGTCGGCCCAGCAACTGGCGACCATCGTTGCCCCGGCGCTGGGCGGTTTGCTTTACGCCTTCGGCAGCGTCTGGGTGTATGGCCCCACAGTAGCGCTGTACCTCATCGCCTGCGTGCTGACCCTCAACCTGCCCGCCCGCCACACCCCGCTCAATAAAGGCAAGGCCACCCTGGATTCGCTGCTGGCGGGGATTCGTTTTATCCGCAGCCGCCCGGACATCCTCGGGGCGATTTCCCTCGACCTGTTCGCCGTGCTGCTGGGCGGCGCCACCGCGTTGCTGCCGGTGTTCGCCAAGGACATCCTGCTGACCGGCGCCTGGGGCCTGGGCCTGTTGCGTTCGGCACCGGCGGTGGGTGCGTTGTTGATGTCACTGTGGCTGGCGCGTTTTTCGGTAGATCGGAAGGTCGGCCGGGTGATGTTCACCGCCGTCGGCGTATTCGGCGTGGCGACCATTGCCTTCGGCCTGTCCACCTCGTTCTGGTTTTCCCTGGCGGTGCTGGTGGTACTGGGCGCGGCGGACATGATCAGCATGGTCATCCGTGCATCCTTTGTGCAGTTGGAAACCCCGGATGAAATGCGCGGCCGGGTGAGTGCGGTCAATGGCCTGTTTATTGGCGCGTCCAACCAATTGGGCGAGTTCGAGTCGGGCATCACGGCCCATTGGTTTGGCACCGTGCCGGCCGTGGTGATGGGCGGGATCGGCACGCTGGTGGTGACCGGGGTATGGATCAAACTGTTCCCAACCCTGGCGAATCGGGATCGTATGCATGTGCCGATGGAAGAAAGCATCAAGCCCGCTGCATGATTCAATGTGGCAATAAGGTCAATGTGGGAGGGGGCTTGCTCCCGATAGCGGTGGATCAGTCAACTTATGCTTGGACTGAAACTCCGCCATCGGGAGCAAGCCCCCTCCCACATTTGGATCTTCAATGTTTGCTGGACCGCGTCAGAGCACCTTGTCCAGGGTGATCGGAAACTCCCGCACCCGCTTGCCGGTGGCATGGTAAATCGCATTCGCCACCGCCGCCGCCACCCCGACAATCCCGATTTCCCCCACGCCTTTAGAACCAAGGGCGTTAACGATCTCGTCGTGTTCTTCGACAAACACCACGTCTATCTCACCGATATCGGCATTTACCGGGATGTGGTATTCAGCCAGGCTGTGGTTCATGTAGCGTCCCAATTGATGGTCGATCTGAGTCTCTTCGTGCAGGGCCATGCCGATACCCCACACCACCCCGCCGAGGATCTGGCTGCGCGCCATCTTCGGGTTGACCACCCGCCCCGCCGCGATGGCACTGACCACCCGGCTGACCTTGATCGTGCCCAGGTCTTCATCAACCCGCACTTCGACGAACACCGCCGAATGGGTGGCGGTGGCGTACCCCTCGCGTTTCTTGTCCGGTTCGCTGTCGACCTGGACTTCCAAGGTCTCTTCGCCGCTGTCCTTGACCAGTTGAGCCAATGACACACTCACGTCACCGGTGTGCAGTTGGCCGTCTTCAAAGCGCACGGACTCGGCCTCCTTGAACACCGGGTAAGTTTGCCGGGCGATGGTCAGCAGCTTGGCGCTCAACGCTTCGCAGGCTTGCTGCACGGCGGTGCCGACGGACGACACGGTGAACGAGCCGCCTTGCAGCGGCGCGGTGGGCAGTGAAGAGTCGCCGAGCAGAAACACCACGTCCTCCACCGCCACGCCACTGGCCTGCGCCGCGATCTGGGTCATCACCGTGTAGGTGCCGGTGCCGATGTCGGTGGTGGCGCTGCTGACGGTCAGCTTGCCCTCAGCGTCGATGCGCGCCTTGGCGCTGGCCTTCATCTGCATGGCTTCCCACACGCCACCGGCCATGCCCCAGCCGATCAACTGGCGGCCGTCGCGCATGCTGCGCGGTTCCGGGTTGCGCTGGTTCCAGCCGAAGCGCTCGGCACCTTCGCTGTAACACTCGCGCAGAGCCTTGCTCGACCAGGGTTTGTCTTCGTTCTGGTTGCGCTCGGCGTAGTTGACCAGCCGCAGCTGTACCGGGTCCATCCCCAAGGCGCTGGCCAGTTCATCCATGGCGCACTCCAGGCCGATCACACCCAACGCAGCGCCGGGCGCGCGCATGTCCAGGGGCGTGAACACATCCAGCGGCACCAGTTTGTAAGTCAGTTGCACGTTGTCGCAGTGATAGAGCATGCCGCTCCACTCCACCACGTGCTCACTGAAATCTTCGAAGCGCGAGGTCTGGCCAATCGCCGTATGCCCCAACGCCAGCAGGCGACCATTGGCGGCGGCGCCCATCTGCAAACGCTGCAACGTGCGCGGGCGGTAGCCGAAGGTGAACATCTGCTGGCGGGTCAGGGTGACGCGCACCGAGCGCTTGAGCGCCAGGGACGCCATCACTGCCAAGGGCAATTGATACTGCGGACGCAAACCTGAGCCGAAGGCACCGCCGACGAATGCAGCAAAAATCCGCACCTGGCTTTTATCCAGTCCGAAGACTTTTTGCACATAGGCCTGGCAGTTCTGCGGGCCTTGGGTCTTGTCATGAATATGCAGGGTGCCGTCCGGCTGATACAGCACGGTGCTGGCGTGGGGTTCCATGGGGTTGTGGTGTTCGATGGGCGTGCTGTAGTGCAGGTCGAGACTGACAGCGGCAGCGGCCCACTCGGCCTGGAAGTTGCCGCGCGGCGCGGGTGGCGTCTGCGGTGAGGCATGGGCCTGTTCCTGTTGGGCGAGCAGGTCAGTCTCGAAGTCTTCACGCGCGTATTCGATTTCTACCAGCGAGCCCGCATGTCGCGCCAGCTCCAGGTTATCCGCGATCACCAGGGCCAGGGGCTGCCCGCTGTACAGCACACGGTCGTTATACAACGGGCGAAACGGCGAACCGTCCGCCGCATCATCATCCTGGAAGGCATCGTCGTAACTGGCGATTTTCGGCCGGTTGAGGTGATGGATAACCGCCACCACGCCCGGCAGAGCCAGTGCCCTGGCCGCGTCGATAGCCAGCACACGGCCCTTGGCGATGGTGCTGGACACCACACTGCCGTGGAGCAGGCCGTCCTCGGGGAATTCACCGGCATAACGCGCCTGGCCGGTGACCTTGAGCAGACCGTCGACACGGTCCAGGGGTTTGCCAATAGCGGTCATGGGCGTTCTCCTGCGACGGCGGCGTCGCTCAGGGCGCGGATAATTGCGCGGCGCGCCAGCTTGATCTTGAAGCCGTTGTGCTCCAGCGGCTCGGCGTCTTGCAACAGGGCGTCGGCGGCGTTGCTGAAGGTCTCGCGGCTGACCACCTGGCCGATCAGCGAGGCTTCCACCGCGCGGTCACGCCAGGGTTTATGGGCCACGCCGCCAAGGGCCAGGCGCGCGTCGACGATTCGGTCGCCCTCCAATTCGAGAGCGGCGGCGACAGACACCAACGCAAACGCGTAAGACGCACGGTCGCGGATTTTCAGGTAGTGGCTGTGACGCGCCAGCTGGTCGGCGGGTAATTCGATGGCGGTGATCAGCTCATCGTCGGCTAGTTGGTTGTCGCGTTGCGGCGCATCACCGGGCAAGCGGTGGAAGTCGGCAAACTCGATAACCCGCGCACCGCCACGCCCCTCCACATACACCCGCGCCTCCAGCGCCGCCAGGGCCACGCACATGTCCGACGGGTGAGTGGCCACGCACTGTTCGCTGGCGCCGAGGATCGCATGGATACGGTTCAACCCAGTGCGCGCCGGGCAGCCGCTACCGGGCTCACGCTTGTTGCAGGGCACGGTGGCGTCATAGAAGTAGTAGCAACGGGTGCGCTGCAACAGGTTGCCACCCGTACTGGCCATATTGCGCAGTTGCGGCGAAGCACCGGCAAGGATCGCCTGGGACAGCAACGGGTAACGCTGTTCGATCAGCGGGTGCCAGGCCAGGTCGGCATTGCTCACCAGCGCGCCGATCCGCAGGCCGCCCCCGGCGGTTTGTTCAATCTCATTCAGCGGCAGGCCGGTGATGTCGATCAGGTGCTCGGGGCGGCTGATGTTTTCTTTCATCAAATCCAGCAGGTTGGTGCCGCCGGCAATAAAGCGCGACGCGGCGCTGCTCAGGTGCACGGCTTCGTGGACATCCGCCGGTTTGCTGTACTGGAAGGGATTCATTGCTCGCCTCCTTGAGTACGGCAGGCAGGCAAGGCCTCTTCGATGGCATCGCGGATGTTGCTGTAGGCACCGCAGCGGCACAGGTTGCCGCTCATCAGTTCCTGGATCTGCGCGGTATCGTGGGCGCGACCTTCATTGGCCAGGCCGACGGCGGAGCAAATCTGACCCGGCGTGCAGTAACCGCACTGGAAGGCATCGTGCTTGATAAAGGCTTGCTGCATCGGATGCAGTTGGTCGCCGCCGGCCAGGCCTTCAATGGTGGTCAATTCGGCGCCATCGCACATCACCGCCAGGGTCAGGCAGGCGTTGATGCGTTTGCCGTCGCGCAATACCGTGCAGGCGCCGCACTGGCCGTGGTCGCAGCCTTTTTTGCTGCCGACCAGGTCCAGTTGCTCGCGCAGCAGGTCCAGCAACGTGGTCCAGGGCAATACATCCAGTTGGCGGTGCTGACCATTGAGGGTCAAGCGTATGGAGTGGGCGACGAACGGCTGGGCCGCCGCGCCATTAGGGGTCGCGCTCATAAACACCTCACGGGTTGGTGTACATCCGCGGCGTTCAGGAAAATCGCCGTCTCAGGGGTACGACTTCCCGGAATTTTGAGCGTTCAAGCTGATTGATCAGCGGATATTGAGCAGCGTCTTCAAGGTGTTTCGCGGGCCGTTGATCGACGAGTTGCTGTATTCGAACCAGCCCTGGGCTTCGACATTCAGGTCAAATACATAGATGTAGCCCATCAGCGTGCCCGCCCCGCTGCAGGCCTCGCTGATGCTACCGACCTGGCACACGGGCGTACGCTGCCCGTTCAGTTCGGCACCATTGAAGCGGCCCATCGGGTTGTTGCCCAGGCCGACTTCCATCACCGACACTTTGGTGGGCCCACGGTGCGTGCACATCTGGGTGCTTTGCGCGCGTTCCGGGATGGTTTCCGTGCAGCGCGCCGATTCGACCTTGAACACGCGCACCTCGCTCAAGGGCGGTGCAGTCGCGCCCCACACCGGTGCCGCGCCCAACCACAGGCCGAGACAAGGGATCAAGGCTAGACTCCACGCGTTGGCTTTTTTCATGCTGTCGAAGACCCGGTACTGAACGTCACAGCAGTATGCCTCAAGGCCATGCGCCACACAGCCTCGGCTGCTGGTATGATGCGCCGCTTTTTCCGATCCTCTCTGGAACCACAGGCGCTTGGCGCAGTTTGTGCTTTGACTTAGAGGTCAACAAATAACGACGCAACATAGCGTCACAGGGAGCAGGCATGCTGGAAAAGCTGTTTCAACTCAAGGCACACAACACCAACGTGCGCACCGAAATCCTCGCGGGCATCACGACATTCCTGGCCATGGCCTACATCCTGTTCGTGAACCCGAGCATCCTCGGCGAGACCGGCATGGACAAAGGCGCAGTGTTTGTCGCGACCTGCCTCGCGGCGGCCATCGGTTCGACCGTAATGGGCCTGATCGCCAACTACCCGATCGCACTGGCGCCGGGCATGGGCCTCAACGCCTTCTTTACCTACACCGTGGTTCTGCACATGGGCCACACCTGGCAGGTTGCGCTGGGGGCGGTGTTCATTTCGGCGGTGCTGTTCTTTTTGCTGTCGATCTTCCGTATCCGTGAGTGGATCATCAACAGCATTCCCCTGCCCCTGCGTTCGGCGATTGCCGCCGGTATCGGCCTGTTCCTGGCGCTGATCGCCCTGCACAACGCCGGGATCGTGGTCGGCAACCCGAACACCCTGGTGGGCATGGGCGACCTGACCAAACCAGCGCCTATCCTGGCCATCCTCGGTTTCATGCTGATCGTTGCGCTGGAAGCCCTGGCCGTACGTGGTGCGGTGCTGATCGGCATCCTGGCGGTGACCATCGTCTCCATCCTGCTGGGTGTCACCGAGTTCGGTGGCGTGATGTCGATGCCACCGTCCCTGGCCCCTACCTTCCTGCAGCTGGATATCAAGGGCGCGCTGGACATCGGCCTGGTCAGCGTGATCTTCGCCTTCCTGTTCGTTGACCTGTTCGACAACTCCGGCACCCTGATCGGCGTGGCCAAGCGCGCCGGGCTGATGGGCAAGGACGGCCACATGCCGAAAATGGGCCGTGCGCTGATCGCCGACAGTACCGCCGCCATGGCCGGTTCGCTGCTGGGTACGTCGACCACCACCAGCTACATCGAATCCGCTGCGGGCGTGAGCGCCGGTGGCCGTACCGGCTTGACCGCCATCGTGGTCGCAATCCTGTTCCTGCTGGCGCTGTTCTTCTCGCCGCTGGCCGCCAGCGTACCGGCCTTTGCTACCGCGCCGGCGCTGCTGTTCGTCGCTGTATTGATGACCTCAGGCCTGGCCGAAATCGACTGGGATGACATTACCGTTGCAGCGCCAGTGGTGATCACCGCCCTGGCGATGCCCTTCACATACTCCATCGCCAACGGCATTGCCTTCGGTTTCATCGCCTGGACCGCCATCAAGCTGCTTTCGGGCCGCTACCGTGAGCTCAACCCGGCACTGGTGATTCTGTCGATTCTGTTCGTGATCAAGCTGGGCTGGTTCAACGCATGACTTTTGACGCCGCACGCTACACCGTTCAACTGCAAGACAAGGTCACGCGTTTGCGTGACCTGCTGGCACCGTTCGACGCACCCGAGCCGCAGGTTTTCGAGTCGCCGCTGCAGAACTTCCGCCTTCGGGCGGAGTTCCGCCTGTGGCGCGAAGACGGTGAACGCCACTACGCGATGTTTTCCCAGGACGACAAGCGCACGCCGATCCTGATCGAAGAATTCCCCATCGCCAGCACTCGCATCAACCAGTTGATGCCCCAGCTCAAGGCCGCCTGGCAAGCCAGCGCCGCCCTGAGCCACAAGCTGTTCCAGGTGGAGTTCCTCACCACCCTGGCCGGCGACGCGATGATCACCCTGTGTTATCACCGCCCGCTGGACGAACACTGGCACACCGCGGCGAATAAGCTGGCGGCTGATTTGAATGTCAGCATCATCGGCCGCTCCAAGGGCAAGCGTGATGTGATCGGCCACGATTACGTGGTGGAAAAACTCGACGTCGGCGGCCGCACCTTCAGCTACCGCCAACCCGAAGGCGCGTTCACCCAGCCCAACGGCACGGTGAACCAGAAGATGCTCAACTGGGCATACGAAGCCTTGGGCGATCGCCCGGATGACTTGCTGGAGCTGTATTGCGGCAACGGCAACTTCACCCTGCCGCTGGCCACCCGTGTGCGTAAAGTGCTGGCTACCGAGATCAGCAAGACCTCGGTGAATGCGGCCCTGAGCAACCTCGATGAAAACGCGGTGGATAACGTCACCCTGGTGCGCCTCTCCGCCGAAGAGCTCACCGAAGCGCTGAATGAAGTGCGCCCGTTCCGCCGCCTGCACGGCATCGACCTGAAGAGCTACGAATTCGGTAGCGTGTTCGTCGACCCGCCCCGCGCCGGCATGGACCCGGACACCTGCGAACTGACCCGGCGCTTCGACAACATCCTGTACATCTCCTGCAACCCGGAGACGCTGGCGGCGAACATTGCGCAACTGCATGACACCCACCGCATTACCCAGTGTGCGATGTTTGACCAGTTCCCGTGGACGCACCATATGGAATCCGGGGTGTTATTGACCAGGCGGTAATTCAACGTCCTCAGATTCCTTCTTGCGTGGCCGGCCGCCCTTCTTGCCATTGGCGCGGGCGGCGGCGGATTTGGCGGCGCTGCTCTTGCGACCGTTGCGTGAGGCTACCAGGCTGGTGGCCAGGTCCATCAGCGGCTGGCTTGTGGCGATCAGGCCCGTGATCGAAACATCCAGATCCTGAGCCTCACAGCAAAGCGCCTTGCCGCCAAAACCGACTTCCAGCTGTTGGAAATCCTGCAAGGAAAACCCTTCGAACTCCGGCAGGCCTGCCACCGGCAGCATGACGCGACTACCGTCGCTGAAACCGATGGAAATGCAGTCGTCTACATAACGCACAGAACTGGCGTTGGCATACAAGCGCTTCAACTTGCGACCACGGGCTATTGCCTTGTCAATATCAGCTTCAGTAAGCGGTACATAAGGCACGACTTTGGCTTTTACAATTTTTTTCATAGCTCAATCTCCACGTAACCTGGCGCCCTCACCAGATTCAAAATAGTCAACTGCCCCGCTGCATCGTGCCGAGCATTGGCGATCACATAGACACCACGCCGAATGACTAAACCCGGCACCAGTTCGTCGGCATCCCAGTCCCAAGAATGGTTCTCCAGACAAACCGTTTGCAGTTTCTCCCACCAGATCCTTCGTGCCCGTGCCAAGTAATGCGGCTGCATCAGGGTCTGGCGGAGTTCTTTGAGGACCGACTCTGGTGGGCGTCGTCTTTCTGGATTCACATCCCACAACTCCACTTGCCCATTCAGAAAGCTGAAACGAAAACGCGCATCCCATGCATTCCCCCTGACATGTACATGAGGCGGGCAATGCTCGTCCCTGATAAACACCGAGATGACATACCCCTTGTAAGCACCTACTTTCATCGTAACCCATCCGTTAGGTTATTTTCCGCCAGGTAACAATTTCCCCCTGCCACCCGACAACCGGCTCCATGGTCTCGAAGCTGTTTCACAGATTAGTAACGACAAAAAACCCGGCGAATGCCGGGTTGTAACCACTCATGCCGACGGCTGGAAATACCCCGCCAACGCCCGCAAGTCCTGCTCACTCAGCAACCCCGCGTAATACTTCAACTGAATCCTGGCCAGCAGATACGCATGCCGCGCATTCGCCAGGTCGCGGCGGGCGGTGAACAGTTGTTGCTCAGCGTCGAGCACGTCGAGGTTGACCCGCTCACCGCCGCTGACGCTCTTTTGGGTCGCAGTGACCAGCGCGGTGGCGGAGCTGACAGCCATCTCGTAGGCACGCACTTTCGCCGCGCCGCTGGTGTTGAGGTTGAATTGCGTGCGCAGTTCCACCAGCGTCGCCGAGGTGTGTGCGTCCAGCTCGTATTGGGCCTGGGACAGTTGATTGGCCGCCTGGCGCGTGGAGGCCGACACCGAGCCGCCGGCAAACAACGGCAGGCTGACCTGGATACCGACGCTGTTGGTGTCGTACTTCTGGTTGTAGCTGCTTTCCGAATCGGAGCTGGTCTGGCGGCTGCTGGCGTACAGGCTGACCTTGGGCAAGTGGCCGGCGCGTTTACGCTCCACTTCGTAAGAGGCCACGTCCAGCGCGTGGTGCTGGGACTTGAGTTCGGGGTTGTTGGCCATGGCCAGTTCACGCCACGTCTCGAAGCGGTTGGGCTCCAGGGGTGGGATGTCAAATTGGCGGGCCAGGGGTGCCAGCTCTTCGACCTGCAACGGTTGGCCGACAATCGCTTCCAGCTCGCGCAAGGCGCTGTCCTGGGCGTCCAACGCCTCGATTTCCTCCGCCTGGGCCAGGCTCAAGCGCGCCTGGGTTTCCAGCACATCGGTGCGTGTGCCTTCGCCGCCTTTGAGCAAACGATCATTGAGTTGCAGGCGTTCGGCAAACGCACGCTTCTGCGCGCGGCTCAACTCGATGCGCTCCTGGGCCAGCAGCGCCTGGCTGTAGGCGCTGAGCACGCGCACGGCCAACTCCTGGCTCTTGCTGCGAAAACGTTCATCGGCCATCAGCGCCTGGGCGGTGCCTTGGCGAAAGCGCGCGTAGGCTTCGTAATCCAGCAACGGTTGCTGCAAAGTCAGGGTCGAGGCATAGCTGCGGTAATCACGGTCGCTGGTGACATCGCCGACGGCGGTGCTTTGGGTAACTTCGGATGCGTTGCGCGAGTTGTTATAGCTCCAGGACAGGTTCGGCAATAACGCTGCACGGCCGATCACGCGGTTCTCTTCGCCGGCTTCACGTTCCTGGATGGCTGCCTGAAAGGTCGGGTCATTGCGTAGGGCAAGGTCGTAGGCGTCGAGCAAACCCAAGGCATGCGCCGCCGGTGTGACGCTCAGGCACAGGGTAAAAAACAGCGCCTTCATTCTTCCACCAGGGCCATGTGGGTGCGATCCAGCAAGGGTTTGAACAGGTAATTGAGCATCGAACGTTCACCGGTCTTGATAAAGGTTTCCACCGGCATGCCGGGGCGAATCTGCACGCCGTCCAGCTGTTGCATGCCCGCCGCACTGACCTGGGCGCGCACGGTGTAATAAGGCTCGTCGGTGCGCTCATCGACCTGGCGGTCGGCGGAGACCAGCGTCACCTCACCGGCTACCCGCGGGGTGGTGGCCTGGTTGAAGGCCGAGAACAGCAGTTCTACCGGCAAACCTGGGTGCACCTTGTCGATCATTTGCACCGGCACCCGTGCTTCCACCCACAGCGGTTCGCCCTGAGGCACGATGTCCATCAGCGCCTGGCCGGGCTTGATCACCCCGCCTTCGGTGTACACGTCCAACCCCACCACCACCCCCGAAGCCGGCGCACGCACCAGGCTGTTGGCCAGTTCGAACTCGGCCGACGCCAGCCGGTTACGCAGGTCGTCGCTGCGGGTGCGGGTTTCGGCCAACTGGCCGCGCAGGTCTTTCTGGAAGTCTTCGCCGAGCTGGCGGATGCGCAGGCGCAGCTCCAAAACCTGGCGCTGCAACTGGCCGATGCGCCCGTAGTCTTCGGCAATCGCGCCGTCGACCTGGGCGTACAGGCGCTCGCTGTCGAGCAGGCGATTGCGCGGGATATAGCCGTCGCGCGCCAACTCCCGCAGGCCTTGCAGTTGCTCATTCAACGCCGCGCGTTGCAGCAGCTTGCTCGCTTGGGAATCCCGCGTGCCACGCAACTGCGCCTCGGCGCCGGCGATGGTTTCGCGCAGGCCTTGTTGCTCGGTGGCCAGCGCCTGGGCGCGGCTGGTGAACAGTTGCCGTTGCAGATTCAGGGTGTTGGCTGCCTCAGGTTCATTCAGCAATTCAGGGCCGAATGCAATGGCGGGCAAACCTTCGCTTTCCGCGCTCAAGCGCGCCTCACTGGCGAGAGACGCCAGGTACTGGCTGCGCAGCGACTGCATCTGCCCGCGCAAGGGTGTTTCCTTCAAGCGCAACAGCACCTGGCCGGCGTTGACCACATCACCGTCACGCACCTCGATGCGCTCGACGATGCCACCGGCAGGATGCTGCACGGTCTTGCGATGGCCAGAGACCATGACCTTGCCCGACACCGCCACGCCTTTGTCCAGCGGCGCCAACGCGGCCCAGCCGATAAATCCGGCAAAGCCACCGAGCACCAGCCACCAACCCAGGCGCGAATATTGTTTGTCATCCAGCGCCAACACCGTGTGAGGGCGGTCGCTGACCAGCACCGGTTTGCTCATGCTCATGCCTGTTTTCCTTCACCGAGGCGGTAGCTCATGCTCAGGGTCGACACCGGCTTGGGCGCTGCGGCTTTCTGCCGTGCTTCCAACACCCGCGCCGTAGGACCAAAGGCCTGCAACTGGCCGTCCTTGAGGATCAGCAACTGGTCGGTCAGGCTCAGCACATTGGCTTTGTGGGTAATCAGGATCACCGTGCGGCGCTGCTGCTTAAGCTGGGTGATCGCCTGGAGCAGGGCCTGCTCACCCACTTCGTCGAGGTTGGCGTTGGGCTCGTCCAGCACGATCAACGCCGGCAGGCCGTACAGCGCTCGGGCCAGGGCCACGCGTTGCTTTTGCCCGCCGGACAACCCCGCACCGCCCTCCCCCAATTGCGTGTCGTAGCCTTGGGGCAGTTGCAGAATCAGTTCATGCACGCCGGCCATTTGCGCGGCAGCGAGGACTTTGTCGGCCTCCAGCTCGGCAAACCGCGCGATGTTTTCGGCGATGCTGCCGGCGAACAATTGAATGTCCTGGGGCAGGTAGCCGATGTGCGGGCCGAGTTGCTGTTTGTCCCACTGGGCCAGGTCGGCGCCGTCCAGCCGCACCTTGCCGGCCAGCGGTGCCCAGGCGCCCACCAGCACCCGCGCCAGGGTGGACTTGCCGCAGCCTGACGGGCCGATCACGCCGAGCACTTCACCCGCTGGCAGGTTGAACGCCAGGTTCACCAGCGCCGGTCGACGGCTGCCGGGGGCGCAGGCGCTGATTTGCTCGACGCTCAACTGGCCCTTGGGCACCGGCAGGCTCATGCGCGGCGGTCGCGCCGGGTTGGCCGCCAGCAACTGCGACAAGCGCTCGTACGCCAGGCGCGCCGAGCCCCATTGTTTCCAGACGCCGATCAGTTGGTCGATGGGGCTCAGCACCCGCCCCATCAGGATCGAGCCGGCAATCATCATCCCCGGCGTGATATCGCCCTGCACCGCCAGCAACGCGCCCAGGCCGAGTACCAGCGATTGCAATGCCAGGCGCACGCCCTTGGACCAGGCGGTGACGGCGGCAGTCTTTTCACTGGCCAGGTTTTGCTCGGCGAGGAACGCCTGGTGCTGGTTGAACCAACGCCCGCGCAAGGTGGCGAGCATGCCCATGGCTTCGATGCTGTCGGCATTGCGCAGGTTGGCCGTGGCCTGCTGGCTGGCGTGGATGGACAGTTGGCTGGCCTGGGCCATCGGCGCCTGGCTGACGTGGTGGTTGATCCACGCCAACGCGATCAACACCACTGCGCCGCCCAGCGCCAGCAGGCCAAGCCAGGGGTGGAACAGGAAGATCACCAGCAGGTACACCGGAAACCACGGCGCATCGAAAAACGCGAACAGCGCCTGGCCGGTGGCGAACTGGCGCAAGGTGGTCAGGTCATGCAACGCCTGGCCCGCCGCCTGGGTGCCGCCCTTGAGTTGCGCTTCGAATGCGGCGTCGTAGACCCGCTGGTTGAGGCGCATGTCCATCTGTGTGCCGAGGCGGATGACCACCTGGCTGCGCACCCACTCCAACGCGCCCATCAGGCCGAACAGGCCGAGGATCATCAACGTCAGCATGAGCAGGGTCATCTGATTACCCGAGGCCAGCACGCGGTCGTACACCTGCAGCATGTACAACGCCGGGGCCAGCATCAGCAGGTTGATCACCGCCGAGAACAGGCCGATGTTGAAGAAGCCACCTTTATAGGCCGTGAGGGCGGCCAGGGTTTCGTTACCGGCGTGGCGCATCTGGGAATTCTCGTGGGGTTGAGCGTGCAGCGTCGCCGCGTTGACAGGCGATACGACGCTGCGCAGAATTCGGCACCGCCGTCGCCGGAAGAGTTAGAAGGCTTGGGCGAAGGCGGTGTAATGCAGCGAATGGGAGAGCGATCTTCCATTCGCTTTTTTCATGCAGCAGCAGGTTCAGGCTGCGAGTGCCCAGTCCTGTGCCACGTCCTGCACGCCCACCAGGGCAACGTCGGTGGACACTGCGTTGGCCTGCGCCGCCAGGCCCGCCGACACTTCGTCGAACGTGCTGGCAGTGGACAGACCAAAGTCGTCGAGCAGGTTGTTGAGCACGGTTTCCAGCGCGGCGGTATTGCCCTGCATCAAACCGTAGATCACGCTTTGTACTTCGTTGCCTGCCCGGCCGGCACCCTCGGCGGCGCTCAGGTCGAGGCCGTTGAACGCGACCTTGAAGTCGCTCAGGCTGAAGTCGCTGCCATTGCCGCCGCCCAGGCCAGTGCCCAGTTGCACATTATCCAGGTCGCCCCACAGGTAGTGGTTCAGGTTGCTGCTGGCGGGCAACGATGGGTTGAACACATAGTGCAGGCCATTGCTGGTGTCGCTGTCGGCGATGAACGCGTACTCGGAGTTGTTGGCGCCGTGGGTCGAATACTGGTCGCCGCTGAGGGTGCCGTTGCTGAAGCCGCCCGTGTTACTGGTGCCGTGACCTGCCGTGTTGAACCCCACTGCCCAGGAGCTCAGGTAGTCCGATACCGACAGAGAACCCAGGCCCGAATCGTAGCTAACAGAAATAGTCATCGCTAAACCTCGTTAAACAACGTTGTTGATGAGCACGCCGGTGCGGCGCGCCTTTTTGCCCACCCATGGGCAAAACCGTTGATCAAGTGCCTGCGCACGCTGATCAGAATTTGTATTCCAGCATGCCGCTCAGGGTTCGCCCGCGCGCCAGGCTGAGGTTGTTGGCGTCGCCCATGGCGACGAAATAGGCTTCATCGGTGGCGTTTTCCAACGCCAGTGCAATGTTCAGTTGATCGGTCATCCAGTAACTGGCGTACAGGTCATAGAGCGTGTACTTGGGCCACATCGCCTGATCCATCAGCTCGTAGCCCTGCTGATCGAGGTTTTCGCCGTTGCCCGAGCTGTAGCGCACACGCACACCCGTATCCAGACGTTTTTCCAGGAAGCGCGTGCCCAGGGTCAGCGAGCCGCGATCGGCAGGCATGTACGTGGCGTTACCCATGATTCGCCCGCAGCTTTCCTTGTTGTTGGCGACGTCGTCATCCAACACTTCATAGGTGGTGACCGGCCGTATGCTGATGCGCCCATCCGGCAGGGTGAAACGCTCCAGGCGAGTGGTCCTTGGCCCGGTGGTCTTGGCGCCGCCCATGTAATAGTTCTTCGAGCAGAATTCATTGCTGCCGATCATGTGGGTGTAGCTGAGGTTGGCGTACGCGCGCCCCATGTCGTAATTGAGCTGGTATTCGACCCCGCGAAAACGCGTCGGGTTGGTGTTATTGACGTAAGCCATGGTCCCGAGAAATCCACCCACCTGGGTTTCCGGCAAGCTGACGCTGGTGTTGAGGAAAGAGAAGTTTTCAATCCGGGTATCAAAGTAAGCCACCTTCATGCCGAGGCGGTCATCACTGAAGAACAACCCCTCCTTGAAGACATTCATGCCCACTTCCCAATCCCGCGATTCTTCAGGCTTGAGGTACGGGTTGGGGAACACGCGTTCTCCCGAACCACCACCGTGGGGGCGGCCGGTCATGAAGGTTTCGGTCACCGCCGGTGGCCGCCAGCCCTTGCCCCAACGGGTATAGAGTTGCAGCCAGTCCACGCCCGGTTTTACCGCAAGACCGAAGGTGGGGGAAAACTGGCCCTCTTCACGGTCGACCTCGATCACTTCCGAGACACGCCTGGCGCCGACGAGGCTGCTGTAGAAACGATCACGCCGGTACAGAGTCATGCCGGTTTCGCCTTCAAGCCGATAGCGGTCATAACGCAAGCCCGCATCCAGGGTCAGCCAGCCGCCATATTCGTACTGCGCGTTATTGAACAGACTGGCGATGGTGCGTTTGCCCCCTGGCGTACTGCCCTCTGCGTAAGGCAACAAGCCCAGGTTGTTGGTGGCTTCAACTTTGTTGGTCCGGGGCTTGAACTCGTCCTGATACAACTCCACCCCGTAGTTCCAAGTGACATGCCCCCGTTCGCCGAAATCAAACCGCGAGGTGTTGTCACCCTGCAGGCCCCAGGTGTCGGTCTGGAAGTGATCGGTGTAGGCGCCGACGTAGTTACCGGTACCTGGCGACGACAGGTTGGGGGCGTTGCCGCGATCCATCTGGGTGGTGACGTAATAGAGCTTGGCCTTGAGATCGATCAGCGGGTTGTCCGGGCTGTAGCTGTAGTCCAGCGCGACGTTTTTGGCGTTGAGATTGTTTTTGCTGGTGCGTACGTAGTAGGTGCTCTGAAGGTCGTCGGCGATATAGCCCCAGGCATCGTTACTGTCGGTGTCGGTTTCCAGGTAGCTCAACTGCACGCGTTGGTCGTTGGGCAGGTTCAGGCCGAACTTGACGATCTGTGAGCGGGTCACGCTGCCGGTGTCGCCGACTTCGCTGTTCAACCAGTCATCGAAGGCCGCAGGGGCAGATGATCTGGCGCGCAGGTTGGTGCCCAGGTTGTCGTCGTTGTGCCTGCCGGCGCGGTAGTTACCGAAATGCCGCTCGCTGTAGCCCAGCAATACATCGCCGCGCTCATCACCAAAGGCGAACACGCCGCTGCCGTTGAAGTCGGTGCCGTTACCCAGCTCACCGATGCCGCTGCCGGCGCGAAGGCGGCCGCCGTAGTCCTTGCCGTCCTTGAGGAACTCACTGGCATCCAGGGTCTTGAACGACGCAATGCCACCCAGCACGGCAGCTCCGCCCTGCCCCGACTGGCTGCCTTTGTCGATCTCGATGCTGGAGATGAACTCCGGGTCGATCAGCATGGTGCCGTTGCGCTGCTGGTGGCCGTTGACATTGAAGTTCTGGCGCATGCCGTCGATGTTCATGTTCACGCGGCCATAGTCCTGCACACCGCGAATATTCACCGACAGGCCAGGGTCGCGCTGGTTGACGGCGGTGTAGACGCCGGCGGTTTCTTCGAGCATGTCGGCGGCGTGACGGGGCGGACGTTTATCGATCATGTCCCGGCTGATCACCGCCACGGACTTTGGGGTCTGGTACACCCAGTCACTGGCCTGGCCGTTGGTGTTGCCGGTGATGGTGGTGGTGCCCACGGTCATGGCGCCGTCGTGGTCGTCGCTGACACGGTTGAGGGTTACCTGGCGCTCGCCGGTAAAGCGATATTCCACCGGCGTGGCACCGAGCAAACGGCCAAGCCCTTCCTGCACGCTGAAGCTGCCTTTGAGCGCCGTGCTGCTCAAGCCTTGCAGGCGTGGGCTGTCGAACAGCACCTGCAAACCGGCCTGATCGGCAAAGGCCAATACGGCACTGCCCAAGGATTGCGCCGGCACATCGAACGCCAGCACCGCCGGCTGGGCAGCGCCCACCTGAGGCTGCGCCGCATACACGGGAGCGGCTGCGGCGAACAGGCCCAAGTGGATGGCCAGGGCTAACCGACTACCGGTGAGACGCCCCTTGGTGAGTACTGACATTTCTGGTTTCCCTGCGCTGATCGTATTTTTGTTTATGCGAATGCTTCTCACCTAGCAAGACGTACGAGGCGCAGGAAGTCAGTAAGGCTTTTTCAAAAGTTTTTGCGCTGGGGGGAGTTAAGCGAGTGGGAGCGGGCCTCCCACCGGATCATCAATAGATCAGGCTGAGGCCTGCCAGGTCCAAGCGTTGCACTTGAAGTTCCTGGGTGAGGGTGCCGAGGGCGCTGTCGAGCATGTCGAGACGGAAGACACCGCTGACTTCGCGCTCGCCCAGGTCGGCATGGGTCAACACCACCCGCCCCGGACGGTAGCGATTGAGCTGCTCAATGACCTTGGCCAGGGGCTGGCGATCAAAGATCAGCACGCCACGTCGCCAGCTGGTGGCACGGTCTACATCGAACTGATCCAGGGGCACCACACCCTCCTGGGCGTTGTAGCGTGCAGCCTGGCCCTCCTGGAGCACCCGATCGCTCGGGCCTTTTTTCGGTGAGGCGTGCAAAGAAACTTCAACGCTGTGCTGCAACACGCCCACCCATGCCCGGCGTTCGGCCTCGCGCGCCACCACAAACCGCGTGCCCAACGCCCGCGTCTGCCCGCCGGCGCTCTGCACCACGAACGGACGGGTCTCCTGACCCACCATCGGCGCCACATCAAAAATCGCCGAGCCCTGGATCAGGCTGATACGCCGCTGCACGCCGTCGTAATCCAGGCGGATGGCACTGGCGGAATCCAGCTCCACCGTGCTGCCATCGGCCAAGTGCACGGTGCGCACCTCGCCTTTTTGGGTGACATAGTCGGCCTGCATGTGCAGCCAGGCGTCCGGCCCACGCAGCCAGCCGACGCCGGCCACCACCACGACCAACGCGACCGCCGCCGCACGTTGCCAGGGCCTGCGCCGCGGGGAGCGGCGCATGGGCAGCGCTGCAGTCGCGGGGCGCTGGCGGTGAACGCTCTCGTCCTTATGCACCTCGCCCAACGCCGCCCAGGTCTGTTCGGCAAAGCGCAGCGCCGCTTCGTGGCGGCTGTCGCAGGCGATCCACTGGCACAGCTCGGCCTGCTCCTGGTCGGTCAGGGCACCGGCGTGCAGGCGCACCGCCCACTCGGCGGCCTCCTCGGTAATGCTGTGCTGTTGCTGACCCTGGCTATTCACGTGTGAATCTCGAATTTTTCGTTATATGACGCTGTGACGTCTGACCTGAGGTTTTTCCGTAATTCATTCGTCGGATGGCCCCACCTCGCCATCCTGCAAGCGCTGCATCACATACGCCAGCGCCTTGGCCAAGTGCTTTTGCACGGAACTGTCGGAGATGTCCAAATGCCGGGCAACCTGGGCGTGGGTCATGCCCTCTATACGGTTCAGACGGAAGATCTGCTGGGTGCGTTCCGGCAGCTCCGCCAACGCCTGCTTCAATGCCTGTCGCTGTTGCTGCGCCATTGCCTGAGCCTCCAACCCGGCCACTTCATCTTCAATCTCGGCCAGCGCCTCATGGGGCACGGAATCGGTCTTGCGCCGCGCTTCCTGGCGAATATGGTCGATCAGCAGATTGCTCGCCGTTCGATAGAGATAGCCCTGGGAGTTGTCGATACGCTCGCCGGCCGGTTTTTCCGCCAGGCGCAGGAAGCTCTCCTGTACCAGGTCGGCGGCCAACTGCGGGTCCCGTACCTTGCGCGCCAGATACCCACGCAGGGTATCGGCATGCTTGAGAAACAGGCCTTTGAGATCCACGTCCGACAAACCGACTCCCTGGAATGTAAAGGAAACAGGCGGGCATCTTAAGCGTTATCGAGAATGATTTTCAATTGATATGTAATCTGATTCGTACCTGAACACTGTGCGATTAAGAGTTCGATAATCGAACACATCCGTTGCCATCAATTGACCAAATTAACCAACCAGTACATTTTATCCCCACAACGAACAAGAACTGTGGAGAGACCCTTTATGCCGCCCATCGTGCTGGTGCTCAACGGCCCCAACCTCAACCTGCTCGGCACCCGCGAACCCGCGACCTACGGCCATGAAACCCTGGCCGACGTGGCGGCCCTGTGCGGCCGCAGCGCCGAACAATTGGGGCTTAAAATCGAATTCCGCCAGACCAACCACGAAGGCGAGCTGCTGGACTGGATCCACGGCGCCCGCGCTCGCTGCGCCGGTATCGTGATTAACCCGGCCGCCTGGACGCACACCTCGGTGGCGATTCGCGACGCCTTGGTAGCCAGTGAAGTGCCGGTGATCGAGGTGCACTTATCCAATGTGCATGCGCGCGAGGCGTTTCGGCATCACTCGTTTGTGTCGCCCATCGCCAAGGCCGTGCTCGCGGGTTTTGGCAGCCATGGCTACCACCTGGCCCTGGAACATTTCAGCCAGTTGTTGAAGGGGTCGGCCCGATGAAACCGCGCATCCTCGCCGGGCTGATCGGCGCCGGCATCCAGGCTTCCCGCACCCCTGCCCTGCATGAGCAGGAAGGAGACGCCCAAGGCTTGCGTTACCTGTATCGCCTCATTGACCTTGAGCCCCTGCACCTGGACATCAACGCCCTGCCCGACCTGCTGGACGCTGCCGAGTTGATGCACTTCACCGGATTGAACATTACCTACCCGTGCAAGCAGGCAATCCTGCCGCTGCTCGATGATTTGTCCGACGAGGCCCGAGGCATCGGAGCGGTCAACACCGTGGTCTTCAAGGACGGCAAGCGTATCGGCCATAACACCGACTGCCTGGGGTTTGCCGAGGGTTTTCGCCGCAACCTCAGCGATGTGCCGCGCCAACGCGTGGTGCAGATGGGCGCGGGTGGCGCCGGTGCCGCAGTGGCGCATGCGCTATTGGCCGAAGGTGTCGAACACTTGAGTATTTTCGACGTGGACGCCAGCCGCGCCCGCGACCTTGTGGATAACCTCGCCCAGCGTTTCGGCGCCGGCCGCGCCCAGGTCGGCACCCACCTTGAAAACGCCATGGCCGAGGCCGATGGCCTGGTCAACACCACGCCGATGGGCATGGCCAAACTGCCCGGCACACCGGTGCCAGCGGCCCTGCTGAGAGCCGAACTGTGGGTGGCTGAAATTGTGTATTTCCCACTGGAAACCGAACTGCTGCGCGATGCCCGCGCCTTGGGCTGCCGCACCCTGGATGGCGGCAACATGGCGGTGTTCCAGGCGGTGAAGGCGTTTGAACTGTTCAGCGGAGAGGTGGCGGATGCGCAGCGAATGCTCGCGCACTTCAAGAGCATGAATACCTGAAATGTAGGAGGGGGCTTGTCCCCTCCTACATTGGCTTAGGCGGTGTATTCAGGCCTGCAGGTAGCGCAACACCGACTCGCAAATCATCTCGCGATGCCGCTGTTTAACCGTCTCATCCGACAGGTCGATCTGAAAGATCTCACTGAACGTATGGCGGTTGGACACCCGGTAAAAGCTGAATGAGTTGATCAGCAAGTGCACGTCCAACGGTTCCAGCCCTTCGCGGAACAGCCCCATCTCGGCGCCCCGGCGCAACGTCACTCCCAGCCCCTCGAGGATTTTGCTGTTCATCGCCTTGATCGTTTCGGTGCGTTTCACGTACTCGGCATTGTGGATATTTTCGATGCTGACAATACGCACGAAATCAACGTTCTGATCATGGTGGTCGAAGGTGAACTCCACCAGCCGCCGGATCGCCTCACGCGGTTCCAGGGCAGTGAGGTTCATGCGCGTTTCGGTGTTGCGAATATCGCCGTAGAGCTTCTCCAGCACCTCGACGTACAACTGCTCCTTGCTGCCGAAGTAGTAATAGATCATGCGTTTGGAGGTGTGGATGCGCTCGGCGATGGCATCCACGCGAGCGCCGGACAGGCCCTGCTGAACAAACTCGACGATGGCTTCCTGGAGAATGTTCTCCCGGGTCTTTTCCGGGTTGTTCTTACGACTCTTGCGCGGTGCGTCTGACACCGCGGGGAGTTCGGGACTTGAGGTCATGGTGCGCTCACGGCCATTTTTATTGTGCAGGCCGCGATTATGGGCCGAGGCGTCCTACGAAGGAAGCACTTGGCCCACCGTTATAAACGCGCCTGGCGCACTGCGCCGCTACGGGATTTGGCCATCGCCGCCAGGCGCACCGCCACGTTGGCCGCGCCGTAGCCGGCGTAGCCGTTTTTGCGTTGGATGATCTCGAAGAAAAACCGTCCTTCGAAGGGCTCGGTGTACACATGAAACAACTCACCGCCCTGGGCGTCACGGTCGTACAACACGTTGTAGTACGCCAGTTCGCTGAGGAACTCATCATCAAAATCAAAGCGTGCTGCCAGGTCATCGTAGTAGTTGAGCGGGATATCCAGCAGCGGCACCCCGGCCTCCTTGGCGCGACGTACTTCGGCGAAAATATCCGCGCAGTCAAAGGCAATGTGATGCACACCTGAGCCGCGATAACTCGACAGCGCGTGGGAAATCGCGGTGTTGCGGTTCTCGGAAATATTCAGCGGCAAGCGAATCGAGCTGCAACGGCTGCGCAGCGCACGGCTTTTCACCAGGCCGTAGGGGTCGGGCAGCACCACTTCGTCATCGGCTTCGAAATCCAGCAGGCTCTTGTAGAACAGCACCCAACTGTCGAGGCTGTCGGCCGGCAAGGCCATGGCCATATGGTCGATGCGCAGCAAACCACCGCCCGCAGCATTGGCCGGCTGCAGATTGAAATCGGTGTCGTAGATCCCCCCCTCACCCTGATCCACCAAGTAAATCAGGCTGCCGTCCGGCGCACGCACCGCCGCCAGTTCCAGCTCGTTGGGCCCGACCAGGCCGCGATAGGGCTGGCCCTTGTAGGCCACCGCCCGCTCCAGGGCCTTGGCGCTGTCCTTGACCCGAATCGCCGTGGCGCACAACGACGGCCCATGGGCCTCGAAAAAGTTATGCGCGAAGGAATAGGGTTCGCAGTTGAGGATCAGGTTGATATCCCCCTGGCGCAGCAGGCTCACGCTCTTGGAGCGGTGCTGGCCGGCCTTGACGAAACCCAGGCGTTCCAGCCAATGGGTAAGCTTGGCGCCGAGGTTTTCATCCACGGCGAACTCGAGGAACTCGATACCTTCGTACTCGCTGGCCGCTGGGGTATCAAACAGAATCTCGACAGGTTGTGCGGGCGCCTCCTGTTGCAAGCGCTCGCGGGTTTTCTCTTCCAGGTACAGCAAGGAACGCAGGCCATCTGCCGCATTCGCGCGGGTCGGCGCGGCGCGGAAGCCATCGTTGAAAATTTCCAGGGACAACGGCCCGGTGTAGCCGCTCTTGATGATCGGCGCGAGGAACCCCGCCAGGTCGAATTCGCCCTGGCCGGGGAAGCAGCGAAAATGCCGGCTCCACTCCAGCACATCCATGGCCAGGATCGGCGCGTCGGCCATTTGCACAAAGAAGATCTTGTCGCCGGGGATCTGCGCGATGGCACTCGGGTCGCCCTTGAGCGAAAGCGTGTGGAAGCTGTCGAGCAACACCCCAAGGCTCGGGTGATCGACCTGGCGCACCAGGTTCCACACCTGCTGCCAGGTATTAACATGCTTGCCCCAGGCCAACGCCTCATAACCAATGCGCAGGCCGCGACGGCCCGCGTGTTCGGCCAACAGGCTGAGGTCGTCCAGCAGGATGCGTTCATCCCCGACGCAATCGGCCGAGGCGTTACTGCACACCAGCACCAGGTCGGTGCCCAGTTCCTGCATCAGGTCGAACTTGCGCTCAGCGCGCTCCAGGTTGCGCGCAAGACGATCGCGGCGGCAGCCTTCAAAGTCGCGAAAGGGTTGGAACAAGGTGATGGCGATGCCCAGGTCAGCACACATCTGCCTGACTTCCCGGGGGCTGCCGTCGTAATACAACAAGTCGTTTTCGAAGATCTCGACCCCATCGAACCCGGCGGCGGCAATGGCTTCGAGCTTTTCCGGCAGGGTACCGCTCAAGGACACGGTGGCGATGGAACGTTGCATGGAAGACTCCCGGCAATTGTTGTTTGTGGCAAATTATTCGCCCCCAGACTACCCGCAGCAATTAAAATGTACGAACCGGTTAGTTTTTGGTGCGATTATCGAACACTAAGCCTCTTTGGCGAATTGACGATTTTTTAGCCACTGCGCACCATCAATCACGCAGCGACACCCAAAAGAAGACCCACAACACCTCATAAAAATTTCAAAAAACGGGTACAACCACATGCCTTCGCAAAACTCCGCCCTGGCCGCGCGCCCGGGCACCCCGCACGCCGGCATCGGCGACAAGATCCGCGGCGCCCTTGCCGTGGGTAAAACCCGCTGGGGCATGCTGGCCCTGGTGTTCTTTGCCACCACCCTCAACTACATCGACCGCGCCGCACTGGGCGTGATGCAACCGATCCTGGCCAAGGAAATGAGCTGGACGGCGATGGACTACGCCAACATCAACTTCTGGTTCCAGGTCGGCTACGCCATCGGCTTTGTGCTGCAAGGTCGGCTGATCGACCGCGTGGGCGTCAAGCGCGTGTTTTTCTGCGCGGTACTGCTGTGGAGCCTGGCTACGGGTGCCCATGGCCTGGCCACTTCGGCCGTCGGTTTTATGGTCTGCCGCTTTATCCTCGGGCTGACCGAAGCCGCCAACTACCCGGCCTGCGTCAAGACCACCCGCCTGTGGTTCCCCGCCGGTGAGCGTGCGGTGGCCACCGGTATCTTCAACGCCGGTACCAATGTCGGCGCAATGATGACGCCGATGCTGCTGCCGCTGATCCTGCATGTGTGGGGCTGGCAGGCTGCGTTCCTGTGCATGGCATCGCTGGGCGCGATCTGGCTGGTGTTCTGGGGTTTGAAGTACTACAACCCGGAAGACCACCCGAGCGTCAAACAATCCGAACTGGACTACGTGCAACGGGAAGTCGAACCGGAACAACCTGGCGTACCGTTCAGCCGCATCCTGCGCATGCGCGGCACCTGGGCCTTTGCCATCGCCTATGCACTCACCGCACCAGTGTTCTGGTTCTACCTGTATTGGCTGCCGCCGTTCCTGAACCAGCAGTACAACCTGGGCATCAACGTGACGCAGATGGGTATCCCGCTGATCATCATCTATCTGACCGCCGACTTCGGCAGTGTGGGTGGGGGGATTCTGTCGTCCTTCCTGATCGGCCGTGGGATGAACTCGATCAAGGCGCGGTTGTTGTCGATGCTGCTGTTTGCCTGCTGCATCGTCGGCGTGATCATGGCGGCCGGCTCCAGCCAACTGTGGGTCGCGGTATTTGCCATCTCCCTGGCCATCGGCGCGCACCAGGCCTGGACCGCCAACATCTGGAGCCTGGTGATGGACTACACGCCCAAGCACATGATGAGCACGGTGTTCGGTTTCGGCGGCATGTGCGCAGCCATCGGCGGCATGTTTATGACCCAGATCGTCGGCCATATCCTCACCGTCACCAACAACAACTACACCGTGTTGTTCACCCTGATCCCGGCGATGTACTTCATTGCGCTGACCTGGATGTACTTCATGGCGCCGCGCAAGATTCCTACCGTCGACGCCTGATTTACCGACGCCGCTGCTGCCAGGCAGCGGCCAACCCGCTCATGCAGATCACCCCGATGCCGACCACCGTGGTCATATCGGGGGTATGACTGAACACCAGCCAACCCAACAACCCCGCGAATACGATCTGGCAATAGCCGAACGGCGCCAGCAAGGCCGGTGCCGCGAAGCGGAACGCCTGGGTCAGCATCAAGTGTGCGGTCATCCCACAGGTGCCCAGCGCCAGCATCAACACGCCATGCCACAGCGTGGGAACCTGCCAGAAGAACGGCACCATCGCACTCATCACCAAGGTATTGCACAGCCCGGCGAAGAAGTTGCTGGTGGTGGGCGTGTCGTATTGGCTGAGGATGCGCGTGAGCAGTTGGTAGAAGCAGAAGAACAGCGCCGAGCACAGCGGCAGTAACACCGCAGGCGTAAACAACTCACCGCCTGGATGAATGATCACCAGCACGCCGACAAACCCGCAGATCACCGCCAGCCATTGGCCGCGTGTCACGTGCTCGCCGAGCAGCGGCACCGACAGTGCCGTCACCAGGATCGGCGCAAGGAAGTTCACCGCCGTGGCTTCCGCCAACGGGATGTAATGCAACGCCGTCGTGAAAAACAGGCTGGTACCCAACAGGCACAAGGCCCGCACCACCTGCATTCCCGGGCGTTTACTGCGCAGCACGCGTAGCCCCGATTGCGGCAGGAAAATCCCGGCCATCAGCAAGGTGTGCACCACGTAGCGCACCCACACCACCATCACGATCGGGTAGAACCCGGCCAGGTATTTGGACAAGGCATCGTGGCTGGAGAACAGGAATGTCGCCAACACAATCAGCAAAATGCCTTTGAAGGGATGGTTGACGCCGGAAAGGGGGGTGCTGACAGTCATGGAATTCTCTTGCGTGGCGAGCGAAACGCTGAGCACTGAACGAAGTAGCGCTCAACCCGGTAATCTAGCAGCCGGGCTGGAGTCTGCCCCAAGAGCATAACCAAACACCGGGCGAACAGCGCACTAAATCACCGCATTCGAGTCCAACGCAGCACCTTAGCCCCCGCATTGCATACTTTTTAACCAAGGCCTCGCCGCTATGAAAAAAATCCTCTTTGTTCTTTCTGCCCTTGCCCTGCTGACCGCCTGCGACCAGGAGGCCAAGCAAGCGCCCAAACCCGCACCGCCTTCCGTGCAGGCCACCCTGGTACCCGAAACCCCGCCCACCGATAAATGGGTCGGCAAATGGATCGGCGTCGAAGGCCTGCACCTGACCATCGCCAAGGACGACAGCATCGGCCGTGGCCACTACGTCCTCACCATGCAATACGGCCTCGACGCCGATGACTCGGGCACCTTCAAGGGTGAAGCCAGCGAAGGCGGCATCGCCTTCACCCGCCCGGACGGCCCGCAATTGCTGCGCGCCGGCGATGGCGAAGCGACCGGGCTGAAATGGCTGGCGGATAAAAAAGACTGCCTGATCGTCGCCACCGGCGAAGGCTATTGCCGTTAATACCGACCATACTCAATCACGGTTAGCACACAGAGGATTGCCCCATGCTATGGAAAAAAGGCCGACGCAGCGACAACGTGGTGGATGCCCGCGATGACAGTGGCGGCGGCGGTGGCGGGATGCGTTTTGGTGGCGGCAAGGGCCTGAGCCTGACCGCAATTGTGCTGATCGTCGGCATCGGCTGGCTGACCGGCCAGGACCCGTTGCAGATCCTCGGCCAGTTGACCGGCCAGATGGAGCAGGCGCCCTCGGTGAGCACGCAGTCGCGCCAGGCGCCGCCGGCCAACGATGAGCAAGCCGACTTCGTACGGGCGGTGCTGGGCGATACCGAAGACACCTGGGGCCAGGTGTTCCAGGAAAACGGCCTGGCCTACAAGAACCCCAAACTGATTCTGTTCCGTGGCCGGGTCAATTCCGCCTGTGGTGGCGCCACCTCCGCCAGCGGCCCGTTCTATTGCCCGGCGGATCAGCAGGTTTATCTGGACCTGGATTTCTTCCGGGAAATGTCGCAACGCTTCCAGGCGGCTGGCGATTTCGCCCAGGCCTACGTGATCGCCCACGAAGTCGGGCACCACGTCCAAACATTGCTGGGCATTTCGTCGAAGATCCAGGCCGCACGCCAGCAAGGCCGGCAGATGCAAGGCGACGGTGGCCTGCTGGTGCGCCAGGAGCTGCAAGCCGACTGCTTCGCCGGTGTGTGGGCCAACCGTGCGCAAAAGCGCCTGAACTGGCTGGAGCCTGGCGATATTGAAGAAGCGCTGAATGCGGCCAACGCCATCGGCGATGACCGCTTGCAGCAACAGGGCCAGGGGCGCGTGGTGCCGGACTCGTTTACCCACGGCACCTCGGCACAGCGGGTGCGCTGGTTCAAGACCGGCTTCGCCCAGGGCCAGATCACTCAATGCGACACGTTCGCTGCCAAGAGCCTATAAATGAATCAACGATTGGGACTGCTGTTGGGCCTGTTGCTCATCTCATCATCCGCCTGGGCCGCCGAGCATGGCGTCAAGGTGGTCAGTCCCGATCGTTTTCACCTCGACGCTGGTGACCTCAGCCTCGGCGTGAGCCAGGACTGGCGCCAGCCACTGCCCAACGTCACCCGCGCCTTGATCATCGTGCACGGGCGCCTGCGTAATGCGCAGACCTATCTGAAAAGCGGAATCGATGCCGCCGAACACGCCGGGGTTGCCGCCACCACCCTGGTGATCGCGCCGCAGTTTCTGAACGGGTCCGACATGCAGCGCAACCATCTGGACAGCCAAGTGCTGCGCTGGAAGGGCAATGACTGGATGGCCGGCGAAACCTCGACCGGCCCGGGCCAGATCAGCTCTTTCGGCGCCCTCGACCAGCTCATCAAGCACCTGGGCAACCGCACGCTGTTCCCGGAGCTCAAGGAAATCGTGGTCGCCGGTCACTCCGGCGGTGGCCAGGTGGTGCAGCGCTTCGCCCTCACCGGCCACGCCCACCCTACCCTGCAAACCGAGGGCATCCGCCTGCGTTATGTGGTGGCCAACCCCTCGTCCTATGCCTACTTCAGCCCACAGCGGCCGGTAAGGTTCGAGACCGCCAGCTGCCCAGGCTTCAACGACTGGAAGTACGGCATGCAGCACCTACCGGCCTACGCCAAGGGCCAAAACGCCGAGCAGCTGGAGCAAGCCTACGTATCACGCCCCATCACTTACCTGCTGGGCCAGCAGGACACCGACCCGAACCACCCGGCACTGGATAAAAGCTGCGAAGCCGAGACCCAGGGCGCGTATCGGCTGATTCGCGGGCACAACTACTTTGACTACCTCAAGCAGCGCCATCCGCAGTTGAGCCAGACGCTGGTGGAAGTGCCGGGGGTGGGGCATGACGGGGATGGGATGTTTACTTCGCCCGAAGGGCAGAAGGTACTGTTCACTCAGTAATACCTGAAGAAACAGTCTCAACATGTGGGAGGGGGCAAGCTTCCTCCCACATTTGATCTCTATTGCTTGGGTTAGATCATCCGGCGCAATGCAGCACAATCTGCAGCATGCCAATCCGCCAGCTCCGGCCACGGGTTCTCCGGCAAATTGACCAACACCGTCCTGGTCCCCGCCGCCCGGCCGCAGTCCAGGTCAAAACGGTAATCGCCGACCATCACCATCTCGCTCGGCGATACATCCCACGCCGCCGCCAATTTCAACAACCCACCCGGATCGGGCTTAGGCGGCGCATCGTCGCGACCCAGCACATCGTCCACGGCAAAGCAGTCCGCCAGGCCGATCGCCTCCAGGGTGATATGCGCCAACTCCCGCGCGTTGCGGGTCAGGATACCCAGGCGATAACCCCGCCCGGCCAGCTCGCGCACCAGCTCCACCGCACCGTCCGCCGCGACCGAACCCAGCGCCAGCTCGCGCTCATGTTCGAGCAGCCAGGCGTGCTTGGCCGCTGCGAGGTCCGCCGGCAAGGCGGCGAGGTGGGTCAGGATGTCGTCCTCGGGGGGAATGTCCAGGGCCACGCGAATCGCCGCAAAGTCATGCACCGCTACCGTCAGGGTGCCGTCCATGTCGAACACCCAGTGCCTGACGTCCGTCAGGCTCATGCCCAATCCTTGCGATGGCGGATCAAGCCTTCCTGGGTCACCGACGCCACCAGTTGCCCGGCGCGGTTGTACACACTACCGCGGGAGAACCCACGGGAATTGCCAGCCCATGGGCTGTCCATGGCATACAGCAACCAGTCATCGGCACGCAGGTCGGCGTGGAACCACAGCGCGTGGTCGAGGCTGGCGACCTGCATGTCTTTCTGCCACACGGTCTTGCCGTGGGGCAGCAACGAGGTGGTCAGCAGGCCGAAGTCGGAGGCGTAGGCCAGCAGGTATTTGTGCAGTGCCGGCGTATCCGCCAGGGCACCATCGGCCCGAAACCACACGTATTTGACCGGGTCGGACGGCTGCGGGTTGAACGGATCTTTTTCGGTGACCGGGCGCACTTCGATCGGCTTGGGGCACAGCAGCTTGTCGCGCATATGCTCGGGGATCAGGTGCGCGCGCTGTTGGGTCAGTTCCAGCTCCGACGGCAGGTTTTCCGGGCCGACCACCACAGGCATGGTGGTCTGGTGCTCGAAGCCGGCCTCGTCGTACTGGAACGAAGCGCTGCAGGTGAAGATCGGGTGGCCCTTCTGGATCGCCGTCACGCGGCGCGTGCTGAAACTGCCGCCATCGCGTACGCGGTCGACCGAATACACCACCGGCAACTTCGCATCGCCGGGGCGCAGGAAATAACCGTGCAAGGAATGCACGTGCCGCGCTTCTTCGACGGTCTGGCTCGCGGCCGACAGCGACTGGCCGAGCACCTGGCCACCGAACAGTTGGCGAAAACCCAGGTCCTGGCTGCGGCCGCGAAAGAGGTTTTCCTCGATCGCCTCCAGGGTCAGCAAGTCCACCAGATCTTCCAATACTTGGCTCATAGAGCAACTCCTACAACAATCGATAGGGCATTCCGGGCTGCTTATCCGTGCAGCGTGTCCAACCATTGGGCGCGGGTGATGCGGTACAAAACGTGGGGGCGCAGCGGGTCATCGGCTGCGACCTTGGGGTGTTCAAAATCTGCCTGGGGATCGTAATGCATACCGATGGCCTGCATGACTTTTTGTGATGGCAGATTGGCTTGAGTGGTGAAGGCGACGATTTCGTCCAACTGCAAACGGTCAAAACCACAGCGCAGCGCAGTCCAGGCCGCCTCACTGGCATAACCCAGGCCCCAATGCTCACGGGCCAGGCGCCAGCCGATTTCCACCGCCGGGGTAAAGCCCGCTTCGAAGCTGACGTTCTGCAACCCGGTCAGGCCGATAAACTCACCGGTGTCCTTGCGTTGCAAGGCCCACAGGCCAAAACCGTATTCGGCGAAGTGGCCGCGAATCCGGCCGATCAAGGCAGCACTTTCCAGGTGGCTCAATTTGGCCGGGAAATAGCGCATCACCTGCGAATCGGCGCACATGCGCGCAAATTCCGTCAGGTCGGCATCGCGCCACTGGCGCATAACCAGGCGCGCGCTTTCCAATTGCAATATCGCCTCCATGGGTCCCCTCCCCTTGCCATGTGCGTGAGTGTACAGCGCTGTTAAGATCCTTCGCAGATCCCCGTCAGAAAATCCCATGCCTTTGCCATTGATCTACCACGATGACTACAGCCCCGAGTTCCCGGCAGACCACCGGTTCCCCATGGACAAGTTCCGCCTGCTGCGTGACCACCTGGTAGCCAGCGGCCTGACCGAAGACAGCCAATTGCTGCGCCCGCCGTTGTGCCCGCCGGAGATTCTGGCCCTCGCCCATGAACCTGGGTATATCGAACGCTACATGAGCGGCGAGTTGTCCCGCGAAGACCAACGGCGCCTTGGCCTGCCCTGGAGCGAAGCCCTGGCCCGGCGTACCGTGCGTGCGGTCGGTGGCTCGATCCTGGCGGCGGAGCAAGCCCTGGAACACGGCCTGGCCTGCCACCTCGCGGGCGGCACCCACCACGCCCACTACGACTACCCAGCGGGCTTTTGCATCTTCAATGACCTGGCAGTGATCAGCCGTTACCTGCTGGATAGCGGCCGGGTCAACCGCGTGCTGATCTTCGACTGCGACGTGCACCAGGGCGATGGCACCGCGCGCATCCTCCACGACACGCCGGATGCAATCACCGTGTCCCTGCACTGCGAAAAGAACTTCCCCGCCCGCAAGGCCCAGAGCGATTGGGACATCCCGCTGCCCATGGGCATGGGCGATGCCGAGTACCTCCAGGTGGTGGACGATGCCCTCAACTACCTGCTGCCGCTCTACCAGCCGGACCTGGTGCTGTACGACGCCGGCGTCGATGTACACAAGGATGACGCCCTCGGTTACCTCAAGCTGACAGACGCAGGCGTAGCCGCTCGCGATGAAAGCGTGATGCGCCATTGCCTGGGCCGCGACATTCCGGTGATGGGCGTGATTGGCGGCGGCTACAGCAAGGATCGCCCCGCCCTGGCACGCCGCCACGGCATCCTGCACCACAGCGCCCAGCGGGTGTGGACGTCATCAGGTTGTCATTGAAAGGTGGGCGTTACCCACAATGCCTGTGGAACGGCCTGTGGATAACTTGAGCGTAAGCGTCTGAGAGCCTGTATCCGTAAAGCCTGTAGGAAGCTGTACGTTTTTTGATCAGGCAGCGCCGCGCTCCTCGGGTAGAATGCTCGGCTTATTTTCCGCGATCGTAGCCCTGCCCATGCCCGACATTTCCTCACGACACGTCACCATCATCGGCGGCGGCCCAGCCGGGCTGATGGCCGCCGAAGTCTTGAGCCTGGCCGGGGTGCAGGTTGACTTGTACGACGGCATGCCGTCGGTGGGGCGCAAATTCCTGCTGGCTGGCGTGGGCGGCATGAACATCACCCACTCCGAAGCGTACCCGGCGTTCCTGTCGCGCTACGCCGAGCGCGCACCGAACATCGCACCGTTGCTGCGGGGGTTTGGTGCCGAGGCGTTGTGCGAGTGGATTCATGGCCTGGGTATCCAGACCTTTATCGGCACCTCCGGCCGCGTGTTTCCTACGGATATGAAAGCCGCCCCGCTGCTGCGCGCCTGGCTCAAGCGCCTGCGCGATCAGGGTGTGGTTATCCACACCCGACACCGTTGGTTGGGGTGGAGCGCCAACGGTGATCTACTTATCCACAGCCCTGAAGGCGAGAAAACCGTCCGTAGCGATGCGCTCCTCCTGGCCCTCGGCGGTGGCAGTTGGTCGCGGCTGGGCTCCGACGGTGCCTGGCTCAAGCTGCTGGAGGATAAAGGCGTGCCTTACGTTGCATTGCAACCCAGCAACTGCGGCTTCGAGGTGTCGGCCTGGAGCGAATTGATGGTCAGCAAATTCGCCGGCGCGCCGCTGAAAAACGTCGCCATCGGCCTGGGGTATGACAAGCCGCGACTCGGCGAATGCGTGATCACCGCCACCGGTATCGAGGGCAGTTTGATCTACGCGCTGTCGGCGCCGATTCGTGAGGCCATCAATCGCGACGGTTCGGCCACGGTGCATATCGACTTGCTGCCCAGCAAACCGTTGGACAAGGTTCAGGCGGCGCTGGCCAAGCCGCGTGGCTCACGCTCGATGAGCAAGCATTTGCACAGTCAATTGGGCCTCGATGGGGTCAAGGCGGCGCTGTTGCGCGAGTTGGCGCCCGCCGAACACTTCAACAATCCGGCGAAATTGGCAGTGGATATCAAGGCGCTTCCGTTGACGTTGGTGAAGACACGTCCGATGGATGAAGCCATCAGCACCGCAGGCGGCGTGCCGTTTGAAGCGTTGGATGAGCGCCTGATGCTCAAGCAATTGCCTGGGGTGTTTTGTGCGGGGGAGATGCTGGACTGGGAAGCGCCGACCGGCGGGTATTTGCTGACGGGGTGTTTTGCCAGTGGCAGAGCGGCTGGGCGGGGGATGTTGGAGTGGCTCAACCGCTGAGATCTGCGGTGAATTCAAAGCCGCCATCGGGGGCAAGTCGAATCGTCGCACCGCCCCTCCCACATTTTTGATCTGTGAATACATTCAAACTGTGGGAGGGGCGGTGCGACGATTCGACTTGCCCCCGATGAGGCCCTTAGCAGCACCTCAAAACTTACTTCTTCTTACGCGGCCCAGTATTAAAAACAGGCACCTTACGCACCGGCTTGATCGAAGGCTCCGACGGCGCCACGTCACCACTGTCCACCCACTTGCCGAGGTTGCGCTTCCCACCGCCGCCACCTGACGCCTTAGGCTTCTTCGGTTTTTTCGGCTTCTTCACCACCTGACCGCTGGCATCGGTATCCGGCACGCGGTGCTCCGGCTCGAAGTCCTGTTCCATCTTGCGGGTCAAGGTCTGGCGGGTCAGCATCTCGATGGCCGAGAGCATGTTGACTTCATCGGCGCACACCAGGGAAATCGCCTCACCGGTGTTGCCCGCGCGACCGGTCCGGCCGATGCGGTGGATGTAGTCCTCGGCCACGATCGGCAGGTCGAAGTTGACCACCAGCGGCAGGTCTTCAATGTCCAGGCCGCGGGCAGCGACGTCGGTGGCGACCAGGATCTGCACTTCGCTCGATTTGAAACGGTCCAGCGCACGTTGGCGCGTGGCTTGCGGTTTGTCGCCATGAATGCCATCGGCATTGATGCCCAGGCCCTGCAACTTATCCACCAGCGCATCCACGCCGTTACGGGTCTTGGCGAACACCAGCACCTGCTTCCAGCGGCCTTTGCGCATCAGGTGCACAAACAGCTCCGCCTTGCGCTTCTTGTCCACCGGCACCACCCATTGCTTGACGGTGTTGGCGGCGACGTTGCGCGGGCTGACTTCGATGGTCAGCGGGTCGTTGAGCATCTGCCCGGCCAGCTGGCGGATGTCATCGGAGAAGGTCGCGGAGAACAGCAGGGTCTGGCGCTTTTTCGGCAGCATGCGGTAGATGTTCGCCAGTTCTTCGGAGAAGCCCAGGTCGAGCATGCGGTCGGCTTCATCCAGCACCAGGGTTTGCAGCTGGTTGAGTTTCAGCGCGTTCTGGCGGAACAGGTCAATCAGGCGGCCCGGCGTAGCGACCAGTATGTCGACACCCTTGCGCAGCTTCATCATCTGCGGGTTGATGCTCACGCCGCCGTACACCGCGTAGGTGGTGAGCGGCAGGTTTTGGGCGTATTCGGCAACGCTGGCGTGAACCTGCTCGGCCAGCTCGCGGGTCGGGCACAAGATCAGCGCGCGCGCCGAGTTGGCGGCGACTTTCGGCCCTTCCATGGTCAGCAGTTGCAACAATGGCACGGCAAAACCGGCGGTTTTACCGGTACCGGTCTGAGCCGCGGCCATCAGGTCGCGACCGGCCAGCACCGCCGGAATGGCTTGCGCCTGCACCGGCGTCGGGGTCTGGTAGCCAAGCGTCTCAAGGGCGCGCAGCAAGGGTTCGATCAGGCCAAGTGTGGCGAAAGTCATGTGTTTACCGTAGGAAAAATTCAGCGCAAGTCGCAATTGCGCCGCAGTTTACCTTATTTCCGGCTTGGGCTTTCGCCACTGGGGCAGGCTGATCAACAGCACGGCGCTGATAATCACCAGCATGGCCAAACCCTCTTCCAGGCCGATGGATTCACCCACGAACACAATCCCCAGTAACACCGCCACCGCCGGGTTCACATAGGCATAGCTGGTCGCGGCCGCCGGGCGAACATGCTTGAGCAGGTACATATAGGCGTTGAAGGCGATGATCGAGCCGAACACCGTCAGGTAGGCCAACGCCAGCCAACCCTCCAGCGGCGGCATGGCCTGCAGGTGCTCACCGGACAGCGCGCTGCCGATCAGCAATGTCACGCCCGCCACCAGCATTTCCGCAGCGCTGGCCATCGCGCCCTGGGGCAGCGACAACTGCCGACTCCACACGGACCCGAATGCCCACGATGCCGCCGCGAACAACAACAAGGCGGCGCCCACCGGGCTCGATTGCAGGGTGCTGCCCATGTTGAGCATGGCGATGCCGACAATCCCCAGGATCACCCCGGCCCATTCCAGCCGGGTATTGCGCGCGCCCCAGAAATAACCACACAGCAAGGTGAACAACGGCACGGTCGCCACCGCCAGCGCCGCCACGCCGGACGACACCCCGGTGTGCTCGGCCACACTCACTGCGCCATTACCGAAGGTCAGCAGCAAAATGCCGATCTTGGCAGCGGCCTTCCACTGCTCCCAGGTCGGCGCCGGCGCCCCGCGCCAACGCAAAAAGCCATACATCGCCGCACCGGCCAGCAAAAAACGAATCCCGCCCAGCATCAGCGGCGGCCAGTATTCAACGCCGATGCGAATCACCAGGTAGGTAGACCCCCAGATGACATACAGCGCAAAAAAGGCGGCGATCAACGGTAAAGGAAAGCGACGTGGGCCAGGCATTGGGCAGCTCTAAGGCAGATATAAGAGAGGCTTATTCTAAAAAGGCAGGTTGTTAAACATAAGTTACAAAACCTGTTTAAACCGCCCATACACTTTTCAAAGCATGGTTATCAGGGCTATAACCCGTGCTTTCGAAAGCCACGCGCAACTGGAGCCTTATATGGACAAATACGACCGCATGCTCCTCAGCGCCCTGCTCGAAGACGGCCGCGCCTCCTACGCGCAACTGGCCCGCACGGTAAACCTCTCCGCCCCCGCCGTGGCCGAACGCGTGGCCAAGCTGGAAGCCAGTGGAGTGATCACCGGGTACCAGGCCAAGGTGGATTTTTCGAAGGTGGGCTTGCCGATTCAGTGCGTGATTGAACTGCGGCTGACCAACCACGGCAGCCAGAAGGTGTATGACGCACTGGCCGAGATCCCGGAACTGACCGAATGCCACCGGGTGACGGGCGATCCGTGCGTGATCATGCAAGCGGCGGTGGGCTCGATGCCGGAGTTGGAGAGTTTGATCAATCGGCTGGCGAAGTTCGGGTTCAGCAAGACCTCGATTATTTTGTCGAGCGCGATAGAGCGGCGGGTACCGTTGGGGCAGTTGGAAACCAATGGCAAAAATGGTGGCTGATCTACCGCCATCGGGAGCAAGCCCCCTCCCACAGTTTGATGTGTGAATACATTCAAAATGTGGGAGGTGGCTTGCTCCCGATGGCGTCAGTGGCCGCACTGCAAATTCGAGCGTTCAACGATCAAGTCAACTATCTGCTGGATGGTAGTGATGTGATCCCAATCTTCCTGGGTCGCTTGCACGTTGAATTGCCACTTGATCTGCATGACAAAGCAGGTCAAATCATCATCAATAATCTTGAAGTCATGGATGAAGTCCGTTTGCTCCGTGACCTGGCTTCGGTCGATGAAACCGATGATATCGACGAATAGCTGAATCACCTTTTCGCTGATCTCGGCTCTAGTCGGGCTACCTTCCATTTCTTGCCTCATAGGCGCACTTACCAATACTGATTAGATCAAAGACAGCCAACCCCGCAGCAACGAAAGGAATGCCCCGTCCAATAATGCCAAATACCCGGACGGTGCCAAACGTTGCTTTCGCCATTCTGGCCACCGTGGGTTGCCTGATCAATGTACGAGGGAAAAAGCGCATTCCAATGAGACTCGCCAAGTTCGTCGTTTTGCTGGAGCCAACATGAACCCAAGTGCCCACGGCAATTTTGTTTATAGGTATGCCCGCGGCGCCAGTGAGAACCGTTGCGGCCGTCAAGCCATAGTGTTGCTGTGTACATTTCCAGAGTTCGTCAAACGTGGTGCTCGGCACCGAGGAGTCAGCATGAACGGGCTTGAGTAACTGGTAACTGGCGCCGTGGGTCCAGCCTGGCGAATTAGGTAAAACCATGACTGCTGGGCAACTTGTCATCGTGTTTCCCAAATGAAACGCCATGCTTGAAGTTGAGCCGAAATCGATGCCGTTGCCTTGGAGCTCAAACTGGCTTCGCCTGATTGCTGTGTGAAGATCGCTTTCCTGCATGACGTAGTCCCTGTACGTAAATGACAGCCGGGATCTTAGGTCGCAGCGAAGGGCTATAGACGGGAGAAGGGAAAATCCAGAAAGGTCCGACAGGACAGCAAGGCTAAGCCTACTGACTATTCAGAAAGCAGATAAACGCCCTCAAGATGCCCAGCGAGATGGCGAAGAGGGTGATGGATCGGGCGTTGGAGTGTGTGCAGCCTCGATGAACGACAGATAACCAATGTGGGAGGGGCGGTGCGACGATTCGACTTGCTCCCGATAGCTGAGTGTCAGTCACCAGATGTACTGGCTGACACACTGCAATCGGGAGCAAGCCCCCTCCCACATTTTTCTGAACGGCGTTGTTCTATCAGAACCCGCGATGTTTCTTCAGATGCTCATTGATCTTCGCCGCCGGCACCTTCTGCAGGGTGCACAGCAGGTCGTGGGACAGTTCGCGCAAGCCATGGGTACGCCGCAGTTCCTGGGCCAGGTGCGCCGTGAGGTTGGCGGCCATTTCCGCATCCGCCAGCGCTCGGTGAGCCTGGCCGGTGTGGGGCAGTTGGGCGTAGGTGTTGAGGGTGCCGAGCTTGTGGTTGGGCGCAGCCGGCATCAGGCGGCGGGCCAGCAGCAGGGAGCAGGCGAATTTTTGCAGGCGGGTGCGGCGGATCAGGCCGAGTTCGAAATCCCAGAACTTCTGGTCGAACGCGGCGTTATGCGCCATCAGCGGCGTGGTGCCGACGAATTCGTTGACTTCGTTCATCACCCGCTCGGCCGGCGGGGCGCTGCGCAGCATGGCGTTGCTGATGCCGGTGAGTTGCTCGATAAAGCCCGGCACGCGCACGCCTGCGTTCATCAGGCTCTGGTAGCGGTCCACGATCTGGCCGCGTTCGAGGATAACCACCGCGATTTCCGTGGCCCGGCAATGGCTGCTCGGGGTGATGCCGGTGGTTTCAAAGTCGATGACCGCTATACGTTCCAAACCTGTTCCAACTCCGTCTAACCCTTTATTTATTAAGCCGCCGTGCTTATTTGAGCAGCAACGCGCCTTCGATCGGCACGTAGCGGCTGGCGGCACGTATCAGTGAGTTGGCCGTCAGCCCCGGTACGCCGTAGGCCACGGCTTCGACGCCGTGCTTGTGGATGATGCGGTCGAGCAGCATGTCGAAGTCGCCGTCACCCGAGGCCAGCACAATTTCGTCGACGTGGTCGGCGGCGTCCATGATGTCGATGGTGATGCCCACGTCCCAGTCGCCCTTGGCCGAGCCGTCGCTGCGCTGGATATACGGCTTGAGCTTTACCGTGAACCCAAGGTTGCGCAGGATCTGCTGGAACTGCTGCTGCTTGCTGTCACCGCGGTCGATGGCATACGCATAGGCCTCGACGATCTGCCCACGCGAACTGATATCAGCCCACAGGGCGGCATAGTTGAAATGGCAGCCATAGGCCTGGCGGACGGTGTAGTAGAGGTTTTGTACATCGGCGAACACTGCAATTTTCTTCACCGCACTTCCTCATGACAGCCAGGCGCCAGGGCCCGGAAAGGGTGCCAGTATGCCAGCCGCGAGAACGTTTCCGGGAAAAATCAGACCGGGGCGGCTCAGCGCCCCGGACCGGGAGTGTCAGACGAAGGAATCGTCGTCGCCGAAGGAGGAAGAATCGTCGGAATAGTCGCTATCGGCAAAGCTGTCCGAGGCGTTGTCGCTGCCCCAGCTGTCATTGCCGGCGAACTTCTGGTCATCGTTGCCCCAGTTGCCGTTGTCACTGGCGGGCGCCGGCTCTTCACGGATGATTTCTTCCACGACCTGCGGCTGTTGCGAGTTGTGGCTGAACAGGCTGCTGATGCCTTCGGCCAGCAACACACCACCGGCCACGCCCGCGGCGGTTTTCATCGCGCCACCGAGGAACCCGCTGCCAATGGGGGCGGCGGCAGGTTGTTGTGGCTGTTGATAGTTCTGTTGCGGCGCTGGCTGACCAAAGGACGGCCGCGCCGGTTCACGCCAGCCACCGCCCGACGAGGCCGGAGCGCTCTGGGCCGGTTGCGGGTCACGGGAACCGCCGCCAAAGATGCTCGACAGGAAACCACCGCTGCTCGCCGGGGCCGCTTGTGCGGACTTGGCCCGCTGCAACTCATCCTGCAATTGCTGGATCTGCTGCGCCTGTTGCTTGTTCTGCGCGTCGAGACTCTTGAGCGCGTGTTCCTGCACCAGGATCGACTGGGTCATGTAGTACCCGGCGGCCGGTTGGCGAGTCATGTGCTCCTTGATCCGCGCTTCTGCCTGGGCGTCGCGGGGGGCTGAGTCCGTTTCGGCTTGTTGCAACCGTGAAAACAGTCCATCGATCAGGGTTTGCTCTTCGCTGTTCATGGCGACCTCGTTAGATTGCCGGTAAAAATCGTGGTCCTGCCTGTGATCAGGCCAGGTGCGTTCTAGTTATGGGGGTGTTACGAGTTGTTTCAATGGTCTTTACTCAAGGTTTACGTTTGCTTACCGCTGGCCATGATCGGTTAAAGTGTTGCCCTTGCTTTCAGGCCTGCGATGACCCCGATGAATCCGTTAGACGTATTGCGCGACTCCTTCCGTTTTACCCGAGGCAACCTGGGCGCAATCGTCCAGCTGTGCCTGCCATTGGTGATCCTCGAGGCCCTGCTGCAACAGCTGCTCGACCACACGCTCGGCGCGGATGCGTTCCCCGGCTACAGCGTGGTGGTGGGCTTGCTGGTGTACCCGCTGTACACCGGTGCCTTGATCCTGTTTCTCGACGCCCGCACCCGTGGCGAGTCGCCGCGCACCAAGGATATCTGGGCCATGGCCCTGACCCTGTGGCCGCGCTTCGCCCTGCTGACCGCCATGAGTACCTTGCTGATTTTGCTGGGCCTGTCGCTGTATTTCCTGCCGGGCCTGTGGCTGATGGTGGTGCTGGCGTTCGCCGAGTACCTGTTGGTGCTGCGCGGCATGTCGGCGCTGGAGGCGATGAAGGAAAGTCTGCGCCTGACCCGTGGGCATTTCTGGCGAATCCTGGTGTGCCTGTTGTGTGTGATGACACCGCTGTGGTTGCTCAAAGGCGCCAGCGTCGCGGCCTATCCCAACCCCGCGCCGTTGCTGGGGCTGCTGATGGACAGCGCCCACAGCTTCCTGCAACTGTTTACCAGCGTAGTCCTGTTCCGTTTATTCATGCTGATCGGTGGCGATGCCGACGCGCGGTGATATGCTCCACGCCACTCCTGAAACGCTATAAGCCGAGCCGATGACCCGTTTATTGCGCATCACCCTGCTGGGCCTGCTGATCGTTGCGGGCCTGCTGACGGCCCTGATCTACAGCCTCACCTGGCGCCCCGCCGCCAAGGAAACCCTGCCCGTCAGTTGCGTCGCGCCCCGTGCGCCGACCCTGTTGCCAGGGCAGGCACTCAAGGTCATGACCTGGAACGTGCAATACCTGGCGGGCAAGAACTACGTGTTCTGGTACGACACCGCCGACGGCAGCGGCCCGGACGAACGACCTACCGTCGAAGACATGGCCGTCAGCCTCGACGAAGTGGCGCGGGTGATTCGTGACGAACAGCCCGACATCCTGCTGTTGCAGGAACTCGACGAAAACGCCAAGCCTTCCCACTACCAGGACCAGCTAGCGCTTTTGCAGGAGCGCCTGGTCGACCTCTACCCGTGCAGCGCCCAGGCGTTCGACTGGAAAGCCGACTTCGTACCCGACCGGCATATCTTCGGCAGCGTGGGCCGCAAGCTGGCGACCCTGAGCCGCTATCAGATCGAACACGCCGAGCGCCTGCAATTGCCGGCGCCCGAGGCCAATATCATCAGCCGCCAGTTCCAACCCAAGCCGGCCTTGCTGCTGACCTACCTGCCACTGAGCGATGGCGGCCAACTGGCCGTGCTCAACACCCGCCTGGACGGTGATGCACCTGGGCGCAGTGCGGTGCAGGAGCAGGTGCAAACGACAGTGAAGCTGCTGGATAAATTCGAAGGCCGTGGCACGCCCTGGCTGATCGGCGGTGATTTCAACCTGCTGCCACTGGGGCAATTCCTGCGTTTGGATGCGGGTAAGCGTGGGCAGTATTCGCCGGACAGTGAGCTGCACTTACTGTGGGACAAGTACCCGATGATCCCGAGCAACAGCCAATCCAGCGGGATTGATCGTGAGAAATGGCTGACGCATTTCCCCAACGATCCGAGCATCGATGGCCCGGATCGCACCCTGGATTACCTGTTCTACAGCCCGCGAATCAAGCGGGTGGAGGCCAAGGTTAGGCAGGAGGATACGTTGCGTATTTCCAACCATTTGCCGGTGATTGCACGGTTCCTGCTGCCCGCCGCGCAATAACCCACACAACAAGATTAATGTGGGAGGGGCGGTGCGACGATTCGACTTGCTCCCTCCCACATTTGGATCCTTAGCGTTACGACTTTCGGGGTTTGATCCGCGCGGTCGGCTCGGCTATCAGCGGATCATCCGGCCAGTAATGCTTGGGATACCTGCCCTTCAGATCCTTCTTCACTTCGGCATAGGTACTGCGCCAGAAGTTCGCCAGATCCTGCGTCACCTGCACCGGCCGCCGCGCCGGCGACAATAGGTGCAACTTCACCACCTGGCGCCCGCCGGCAATGCGCGGGGTGTCGGCCAGGCCGAACAGTTCCTGCAAGCGCACCGCCAGGATCGGCGGGTGTTCGCTGTAGTCCAACCGCACCGACGAACCCGACGGCACGTTCACATGCTGCGGCGCCAGCTCGTCCAGACGCTGGGGCAGCGGCCAGGGCAACAGGTTGTGCAGGTAGCTGGAAATATCCAGGTTGGCGAAATGGCTCAGGCGCGAGACTTTGCCCAGGTAGGGCATCAGCCAGTGCTCCAGGCCGGCGAGCAAGGCGCTGTCGCTGACATCGGGCCATTCGCTGCTTTTGCCGGCGTCCAACTGGCGCAGCAGCAGGACGCGGGATTGCCATTGGCGCAGTTCAGGGGTCCAGGGCAGCAGCTCCAGACCTTTGCGCCGCACCAGGTTGACCAGCGCCTGGCTGCGTGCGGATTCGTCGAGACCGGTGAGCGGTTCGCGGCTGAGCACCAGCTCGCCGACTTTGCGCTGGCGTTCGGCGCGCAGCACGCCTTCGCGCTCGTCCCAGTCCAGTTGGTCGACGTTGCGCACTTGCTCGGCGAGGACCGTGTCGAACAGCGTCGGGTCAAAATCTGCCGCGAGGTAGATGCGTTCTTCGCGCTGGCCCTGGCGGCTGCCGAGGTCGGCGATCACCAGCCAAGGTTGTTTCATCAGGCTGTCGGCCTCGGCGAACAGCGCGGCGCGGCCGTTGGCCAAACGGTATTCGGCACCACCGGGGCGGCGTTGCTGGGCGACACGGTCCGGGTAGGCCAGCGCCAGCAACGCACCGAGCCAGCGCGGGTGGTCGGGGTCGGCCACCAGCCGGGTCGCCTGGCCTCTCAAATAGCCACGGTATTGCCGCGCCAGTTGCTTGGCGCGCTGCACGCCACCTTGAGTACCGCGCGCACGCTCTTCGCCGGACATCAGCGCCAGGCGGCTGTGCAGATCCGCGCCGCCACCGCGCAAAATATCGCGCTCGCCCAACAGTGCAGCGACATCACAGGCGGTGGCCGCAAGCCCCAGGTCCTGGCCGCGCAGCAGTAAATGGGCGATGCGTGGATGGGCCGGCAACTCGGCCATCTTCTGGCCATGAGCCGTGAGTCTTTCTTCATTCAAAGCCCCGAGGCGCACCAGCAAGTCCTGGGCCTGGGCATACGCAGCGGTCGGTGGTACGTCGAGCCACACGAGCTGCGTGGGCGTGACGCCCCAGCGCGCCAGCTGCAAGGCCAACCCTGCCAGGTCGGCCGCAAGGATTTCCGCACTGCCATACGCGGCCAGCCCTTCATGCTGGTCTTCGGACCACAACCGGTAACACACCCCCGGCTCCAATCGCCCGGCCCGACCCGCGCGCTGGGTGGCGCTGGCGCGGGAGATGCGCTGGGTGTCGAGGCGGGTCATGCCGCTGCCGGGGTCGAAACGCGGCACCCGCGCCAACCCGGCATCGATCACCACGCGCACGCCGTTGATGGTCAGGCTGGTCTCGGCAATGTTGGTGGCGAGCACCACTTTGCGTTTACCGGCAGGGGCAGGATCGATGGCTGCGCGCTGGGCGTTGAGGTCCAGTTCGCCATGCAGCGGGCAGAGCAACACGTCAGGGCTATTCCCCAGGGCGTCGGCCAGTTGCTGGTTGACCCGGCGAATTTCCGCCTGGCCCGGCAGGAACACCAGCACGCTGCCGGTTTCATCGTGCAGGGCTTCCAGAATGGTTTGCACCACGCGCGGCTCGATGAATTCACCCGGCTGGTACGGCCGCCCCCAGCGCATCTGCACCGGGAACATGCGCCCCTCGCTGCGCAGGATCGGCGCGTCGTCCAATAGGCTGGCCAGGCGCTCGCCTTCGAGGGTGGCGGACATCAGCAGGATTTTCAGCGGTTGCTCGTCGCGAAACACATCGCGGCCGTTCAGGCTCAGGGCCAGGGCCAGGTCGGCGTCGAGGCTGCGCTCGTGGAATTCGTCGAAGATCAGCAGGCCCACACCGTCCAGTGCCGGGTCGTCCTGCAGGCGGCGGGTGAGGATGCCTTCGGTGACCACTTCGATACGCGTAGTGGGCCCGACTTTGCTGTCGAGGCGGATGCGATAGCCGACGGTCTCACCGACTTTCTCCCCCAGTTCGCTGGCCAAGCGTTCCGCGGCGGCGCGAGCGGCCAAACGCCGGGGTTCGAGCATCAGGATGGTCTGCCCGGCCAGCCAAGGCTCATTCAACAAGGCCAAGGGTACGCGGGTGGTTTTACCGGCGCCGGGCGGCGCTTCCAGCACGGCTTCATGGCGATTCGCCAAGGCGTCACGCAGGGCGGGTAAAACATCATCGATCGGCAACGAATTCATACTGGCTCCAAAGCAGAGCGGCGAGTATAACGGCGAACTGCCGGATGCCGACGCTGGTCTCAATGGCAGTGCTATATAGTCCCGTATCAACCGTGTTCAGGAGAGTCTCCATGCGTATCGCTTCCCGTGTCATCGGCGGTGTCCTCGCCATCACCCTGCTGAGCCAACTGACGGCCTGCGGTTCGATTTTCTACCCGGACCGCCGTGGCCAGATCGACGGCAAGATCGACCCGACCATTGCCGTGCTCGATGCCGTAGGCCTGTTGTTCTACGTGATCCCTGGCCTGATCGCGTTCGGCGTCGACTTCGCCACGGGCGCGATCTATTTCGAACCCGGCAAGACTGCCCAGGTCGCCCCGGAAAAACTCCACGAAGCCATCGGCGCCGACGGCAAGGTCGACAACGCCAAGCTGCAAAGCATCATCCAGAAGGAAACCGGCCGCACCCTGCCGCTGGACGACCCGCGCATGATCCAGTTCAAGGGTAGCGTGCAACAACTCGCGTCCCTGGGCCTGCAACCCGCCGGCTAAGGAACGTTTATGACCAGCAGTCCCGAACACGCCCGGCTGTTACGCCTGGCCACCCGCGCCTCGGTGGGCGTGGCCTGTGCGCTGATCGTTACAAAGGCCATCGCCTGGTGGCTCAGCGGCTCGGTGAGCATGCTCGCCGGGTTGACCGACTCACTGCTCGATGGCGTGACCTCGCTGCTGAACCTGCTGGCAGTGCATTACGCCCTGCGCCCGGCCGATGACGATCACCGTTACGGCCATGGCAAGGCAGAGTCGCTGGCGGGCATGGCCCAGGCGTTGTTCATTGGTGGCAGCGCGGTGTTGATCGCCTTACAGGCGTACGAGCGTATGCAGCATCCGGAACCGGTCGGCGCGCCGTGGCTGAGCATTGGGGTGATCGTGTTTTCCCTGGTGCTGACCGTGGCGCTGCTGATGCTGCAACACCGGGTTGTGCGCGAAACCGGCTCCAATGCCGTGCGGGCGGACTCGTTGCACTATCGCTCAGACTTGCTGCTCAACGGCAGCATCCTGGTGGCGCTGGTGCTGGCGGGCATGGGCTTTCATCAGGTCGACGCCTGGTTCGGCCTGGGCATCGCTGCCTACATTTTGTGGAGCGCGATCCACATCGCCAAGGAAAGCTTTGCGGTGTTGATGGACGAGGAACTGCCGCCGGACGTCAGCCAGCACATGCTGGAACTGGCGCGAGGCGTGCCGGGGGTGCTGGGTGCCCATGACTTGCGCACGCGCATCTCGGGCAACCACTGGTTTGTGCAGTTGCACCTGGAGTTGCCGGGGGAGTTGACGTTGTCAGTGGCCCACGGCATCAGCGACCAGGCCGCCGATGCCATTCACGCAGCCTACCCGCGCGCCGAAGTGCTGGTGCACGCCGACCCGCGAGAAGTGGTCACGGGCGCCAAGGCCTAGTACTGCACCTGATACCCGCGACTGCTCAGGCAGTTGCCCTGGGCCTGGCGGTAGGTTTGCACCACCGCCGGGTCAGGGGCGTAGGTGACCGCCTGCGGGTCGAAGCCGCTTTGTTGCACCGCCCAGCGATAACAGTCGTAACCGTCCTGCTGCACTTGCGCCGGTGACTGCCCGTTGGTGGGATAGGCCACCACGTCATAGCCATTGCCTTGCGGTGCTGGCTGCGGCGCCGGCACTTGCGTCGGCGGTTGCACCACCACGTATTGCTGGGTGCTTTGTTCGTAGGCGTAGTAGGCGCCGGCGGCCAGGAACAACAGCGAGCCACCTACCCACACTTCGCGCGCATAGTCCGGCAGGTAATGCACGCGGATACCATACGGCGGCGCCACGACCACATAGCGCGGGCCTTGGGGGCGGTACCAGTAGCCGCCGGAGAAGAAGTAATCCTGGCCACGGTACGGCACGCGGTAATTGCGGTCGGGGAAGCGGTCGACGGTATAACCGGGCCGATACTGCGGGCCGGGGCCCCAGCCGTTGCCATGCCCATCGGGTCGACCTGGCCAGCGGTTGTCGTTGGGATGCCCGTTGTAGCCCGGCCGCGAACCTGGGCCACCGGCCTCCCAATTCCGGTTGTCGTCGTTGCGTCGAGGAATGTCACGGTAGTAACCCTGACGCGGTTCCTGGGTCTGGCGCACGGTATCGGGGCGACCCTGGATCGGCAGGTTATTCGCAGGCTGCGGGGCTGGCCGAGGCTGTTCGGCACCTTGCGGGCGACCTTGCCACTGCCCGCCACCGTGTTGTTGCTCGGCGCGATCAAAATGCGGGTTCTGTGGACGCGGCTGATTGTTTTCCGGCCGTGATTGATTGTTCTGCGGCTGCGGGCGCGGTTGGTTATTTTGCGGGCGCGGTTGTTCGTTACCTTGACCTTGCCGACCGCCCTCCGGCCCTCTTTCATGCTGGCCGCCCCCTTCAGGGCGTGGGTCTTCGGCCATCACTTGCGTGCCGACGGTGACCATCAGCAAACCTACACCTGCCATACGCCAGATGCGCTTCATGCTATTCCTCACTGCGGATAGGGCCTGGAAGGTCCGGCCTCATAGATGAGACTGGAAAAGCCTCGCCCGGTTCTGAGACAGGTTATCAGTCACAAGAACAATTTTCTTAAGGCAAAAGAAAAGGGGTGACCCGTCGGCCACCCCTTGAGAACTTCGTCCATGCTCAACGCTTTTGACGTTGGCTCACCTCACGCCGCCTTGTGGACAGTGTGCAGCCTGGAGGCCGGCTCAACCCTGCTGGGGTGGCGGCCGCAGCGCGCCTGATTGGGCGAGCTGCTGTGGACTATTGTCCAGGCGGTGATTCTGTTGATAAAGATACAGGCCCGCGCCCGACAGATGATTGCGAAGATTGCGTCAATAAACAGTGCTTGCGCAATTTTTAACCCTTCATGGATAATTCACCGCAATAGTTACGACAAAGGCCAACCCAATGAGCAAGCTTGACCGATACGACCTGAGTATTTTGGCGGAATTGCAGCGCGACGCGAGGATCTCCAACCAAGAGTTGGCCGAGCGCATCGGCCTGTCGCCTTCGCCCTGCTCGCGCCGGGTCAAGCAGTTGGAAGACGACGGCTACATCTCGCGCCAGGTCGCCCTGCTCGACCGCAAGATGCTCGGCCTGAGCCTCACCGCCTATGTGCTGATCGGCATGGACCGCCACACCCCCGAGCGTTTCGAGAACTTCGAAGCGGCCATCCGCACCCTGCCCCAGGTGCTGGAATGCAGCCTGGTCACCGGGATGGATGCGGACTATCAGTTGAAAGTGGTGGTGCCGGACATGGACCACTATCAGAAACTGCTGCTGGGCCACCTCACTCGGATCGAAGGCGTGACCAGCGTGCGCTCGAGCTTTGTGCTGAACCAGGTATTGAACAGCACCGAGCTGCCACTGACCCACCTGCGCACTTAAGATCGGTGAAGGTCAACTGTGGGAGGGGGCTTGCTCTCGATGACGGTGTGTCAGCCACAGATTAGCTGACTGACACACCGCCATCGGGAGCAAGCCCCCTTCCACATTTGGAACGCACTTCGATCCAGGTCAATGTTGCACCTGTGACGCTGCCGTATACTTGCCGCCTGCCCCGTTGGAAGAGCCCATGAACAACATCGACCCCGCCCTGTTCGAAGAATGGATGATGACCGGCCTGGTCACTATCCTGATCATTTTCATGGGCTTTATCGTCTGGGACCTGGCGAAGAAATCCAAGGCCGGGCGCTTTGGTTCGTTCATCCTGTTTTTCGTGCTGGGCCTGGGCGTGGCCGCGTTCATCATCAAGAGCGTGGTGATCGGCCTCATCGAGTCCGGCGCTTTATAAACGCGCAGGTACTTCCTTCCATTGGCCTTGGTCCAGGCCGTCGATTGTCCAATCGCCAATGCGCACCCGCACCAGACGCAAGGTCGGCAGGCCCACGGCGGCGGTCATGCGCCGCACCTGGCGGTTACGCCCCTCTCGAATCACCAGTTCAAGCCAGTACGTCGGTAGGTTTTTGCGAAAGCGCACCGGCGGGTTGCGCGGCCATAACTCGGGCTCATCCAAACGCCGGGCCTCGGCGGGCAAGGTTTTGCCATCGTTGAGTTCTACCCCGTCGCGCAGGCGTTGCAGCAATGCTTCGGTGGGTTCGCCTTCCACCTGCACCCAGTAGGTTTTCGCCAGCTTGTGCTTGGGGTCGGCAATACGCGCCTGCAACTGGCCATCGTTGGTCAGCAGCAACAGGCCTTCGCTGTCACGGTCCAGGCGACCGGCCGGGTAAATGCCGGGGATATCGATAAAGTCCTTGAGCGTCGCCCGCCCGCCCTCGTCGCTGAACTGGGTCAGCACATCGAAAGGTTTATTGAACAGGATCAACTTCGGCTCGGCCGGCGGCGCCTTGGCAACACGGCGCGCAGCAGAATACGGAGGTTTCACACCGGGGCGGCGCGAATCGGGACGGGTGGGACGGGACATGGCAAAGGAACATCTAACGGTCAGGACCGACAATGCTAGTGGCCTGACCGCTAAATGACCATCCCAACCGCTTAGCGGAACGGCGGCTCGTCGAAGCTGCGCAGCTTGCGCGAGTGCAGCGAGTTGAGTTCGGTGCGCAACAGGTCGACCGCCTCGATGCCGATCTTCAAGTGCTGGCTGACCGCACGTTCGTAGAACGCGTTGGCCGACCCCGGCAGCTTGATCTCGCTGTGCAGCGGCTTGTCCGACACACACAACAACGTGCCGTACGGTACGCGCAAGCGGTAGCCCTGGGCGGCGATGGTGCCGCTTTCCATGTCCACCGCCACGGCGCGGGACAGGTTGATCAACGGCCGTTCCTGAGCCCAGCGCAGCTCCCAGTTGCGGTCGTCGTAGGTCAACACGGTGCCGGTACGCAGGCGTTTTTTCAGCTCTTCGCCTTTTTCACCGGTGACATTCGCCGCCGCCTGCTGCAAGGCCATCTGCACTTCAGCCAGGGCCGGGATCGGGATGTTCGGCGGTACCACGCGGTCGAGAATCCCGTCGCGGCGCATATAGGCGTGGGCCAGTACGTAGTCGCCGATGGTCTGGGATTGGCGCAGGCCGCCACAGTGGCCAATCATCAGCCAGCAGTGTGGACGCAGCACCGCCAGGTGATCGGTGATGTTCTTGGCGTTGGACGGGCCGACACCGATGTTCACCAGGGTCACACCGTGGCCATCGCTGGCCTGCAGGTGATAGGCCGGCATCTGGTAGCGGTGCCACACCACGCCGGCGGCAATCGCCGACGCTTCACCGTGGTCCATGCTCTTGTCGATGATCACATTGCCCGGCAGCACCATGCGGATAAAACGCGGGTCGCTGCGCAATTGTTCCAGGCCATGCAGGATGAACTGGTCGACATAGCGGTGATAGTTGGTCAGCAGGATCCACGGCTGCACATGGCGCCAGTCGCTGCCGGTGTAATGCACCAGCCGACGCAGGGAAAAGTCCACGCGCGCTGCATCGAATAGCGCCAGGGGCAGCGGATCGGTGTTTTCCCAGTCGTACAGGCCATCGGCGATGCCGTCGGTGGCGGCCGACAGGTCGGTGCTGGGGAACACGCGCGCCAAGGTCGCGGCGGTCACACCGGAGCCGGCCAGTTCGTCGCCCTGCTCCACCACGTACGGGTACGGAATGTTCTGCTGGCTGACGCCCACTTCCACCGTCACGGTGAAGTCGTGCATCAGCGGCACCAGTTGTTCCAGCAAATACTTACGAAACGCCGCCGGATGAGTAACGGTAACGCTGTAGGTCCCCGGTAACTGGACCTTGGCATACGCCCGGGTAGTCTGTGGGACTTCACCGTGGCAGTGGTAAGTCAGGCGCAGTTCCGGATAGCGAAACAGCGCGCGTTGTTCGGCGTCGGGTTCGACGCGGTCCTTGAGGTACTGCTTGAGGGCTTGATTGAGCGCGCCGGTAGCCCGCTCATGCAGGGCCGCCAGCCGATCCACGGCTTCTTCGGCGGTTTGAACGACAACAAAAGCTTCGGTCACGGTAAGCATCCTGTGTTCTGACTTGCAGGCCTTTATCTTGCCTGTATCCCTGTCAGACGCAAACCTTGAATTGGAGTGCCCTCGCAAGATGGCTGCAATCCCTGTGGGAGGGGGCTTGCTCCCAATAGCGCTGGGTCAGTTTATAGATAGGCTGACTGACACTCAGCCATCGGGAGCAAGCCCCCTCCCACATTTGGACCGTGTTTATTCAGATACATTGGGGCTTGAGCGCGCGACGATGGCCCCGACATCGACGCCACGCGGCAAGGTGCCGTAGACGCGGCCAGACGACTGGCCCAAACGGCTGGTAATAAAACCATCGCTGACCGTCCCATGACCGGCCTCCAGCAGCAACTTGGCCTGCAGCGCCACGGCGATGTCCTCGGTCAACTGCCGCGCGCGGTACTGGATGTCCTGGGTGTCCATGAACGCCGACTTCAGATGTTCGATATGCCGCGCCAGTTGCTTATCACCATGCCCGTCACCGAGTTCGACAAACAGCGCTTCCAGCACGCCGGGCTCCTTGGACAGTGCGCGCAGCACATCCAGGCATTGCACATTGCCGGAACCTTCCCACGTCGAATTCACCGGTGCCTCACGGTACAAGCGCGGCAGGATGCTGTCCTCCACGTAGCCCGCGCCGCCCATGCATTCGGCGGCTTCGTTGATCATCGCCGGGGCGCGCTTGCAGATCCAATACTTGCCCACCGCCGTCACCAGCCGAGCGAACTTGGCTTCGCGCTCATCGCCCAGGTTGTCCAGGGCGCAGCCCATGCGCATGCTCAAGGCCAGCGCGGCTTCGCTTTCCAGGGCCAGGTCGGCCAGCACGTTTTGCATCAAGGGTTGCTCGCTGAGTACGCGGCCACCGACCAGACGATGGGCGCAATGATGACTGGCCTGGGTCAGCGCCTGGCGCATCAAGGCGCTGGAGCCGACCATGCAATCGAAACGCGTCATGGCAACCATCTCGATGATGGTCGGCACGCCACGCCCCTCTTCGCCGATCATCCAGGCCAGGGCGCCGCGAAACTCCACTTCACTGGAGGCGTTGGAGCAGTTACCCAATTTGTTTTTCAGGCGCTGGATGTAGAACTCGTTGCGGGTGTCATCCGGGCGGTGCCGGGGTAGCAGGAAACAGGTCAGGCCTTTGTCGGTCTGGGCCAGGGTCAGGAAGGCATCGCACATCGGCGCCGAGCAGAACCACTTGTGGCCCACCAGCTCATAGGCTTGCCCGGGCCCGCCCGCGCCCACTGGATAGGCGCGGGTGGTGTTGGCGCGCACGTCGGTGCCGCCCTGTTTCTCGGTCATCGCCATGCCGATGGTTACACCGGCCTTGTGGGCAATGCCGACATTGCGCGGGTCGTATTGGGTGCTGAGGATTTTCGGCAGCCAGGTCTGCGCCAGGTCGGGTTGCAAGCGCAGGGCCGGGACACAGGCGAAGGTCATGGTCAGTGGGCAGCCGGTGCCGGCCTCCGCCTGGCTGTGCAGGTAGGTCATGGCTGCGCGCGCCACATGGGCGCCAGACTGTGGATGGACCCACGGCAGCGACGGCAGGCCATGCTCGACTGCCGTGCGCATCAGCTCGTGGTAGGCCGGGTGAAACTCCACCAGATCGATACGATGCCCATACCGGTCATGGCTGCTGAACAGCGGTTTGTTCTGGTTGGCCAGGAACCCGGCCGCCATCAGCGGCCCGCCGGCCAACGCTCCGTATGCATCGATGCGCGCCTGCGCCCAGCCGGCGCCAAAGCGCCGCGACCATTCTTGCAGGGGCACGTCGATGCGGTACAGGTTGGTGCCGTCCAGGGAGGGCGGCTGGTTGATGACGTCGTGGGTTTCGGCGAACTGGTGCAGGTTCATGACGGGCCTCCTGGAAAAAGGCCCTGTCGAATGCACACCTACCCATGAAGGCGCAGATCGATTGAGGCCGGTTTTTTCAGTTAAGCACCGTCATCCGGGTTAAAAAAGTGGCATACGCGCCGAATGCCCGGCGCCTTCGCCCTCTAGCGCGCTCAACAAGTGGCGTTCCAGTACCGCCTGCAACGCCTCGAAGCGCACCGGCTTGGCCAGGCGGTCGGTGATGCCGATGCCGTGGCAGCGCTCGCGCTCAGACGTATTCAGCGACGTACTCAAGGCGATCACCGGCAATTCACCACAGCCCGGCAGTGCACGAATCTGACAGCACAACGAGAAACCGCCTTCAGGTATATCCAACAAGACGGCGTCGAAGTTTTGCCCCTGCAAGGCCGCCAACGCCGCCGGACCGCTCTCCACGGTTTTCACCCGGTAGCCCAACTTAAGCAACATGCCGCGCACCACCAACTGGCCGACGCTGTGGTCATCCACCAGCAATACCGCGCAATCCTGGGGCGCGCGTTGCCGGTCGGGCGCCGGTTTTGCCTCGGGCGGCACCGGGCTGACTTTCACGTCCAGCTGGAAGCGGCTGCCCTTGTGCGGCTCGGAATGATGGGTAAGGCGTCCGCCCAACAGCTCGATCAATTGCCGGCAGATGGCCAGGCCGATACCCAGGCCGCCGTATTCGCGGGTCATGGAGCCATCGAGCTGGAAAAAGCGCTGGTACAAGGTCGCCTCGTCGAGGAAGGCGAAGCCAATACCGGTGTCGGTAACAATAAAGCTCAGGCGTACGCCGCCATCACTGTGAGGTACACCCACCACTCGCAGGCGCACGGAGCCTTCGCGGGTGAACTTGAAAGCGTTGTCCAGCAAGCAATCCAGGCACTGGATCAGTTTGTCGACGTCCCCCACCACGCGGTCCGGCAGCTCCTCGGCCACATCGATGGAAAATGCCAGGCCTTTGCCTTGGGCGCTGGCGTTGAATTGCTGGCGCAGGGTGTCGAGCACGCCGCGCAGGCTGAACACCCGAGGCTGGGCACTCAGGCGGCCGGCCTGCAATTCGGTAAGGGTGAGGATGCCATCGACCATGCGCATCATGTCCCGTGCCGAACCGGCGGCAGTTTGCTGGTACTGCGTCAGGTCGTCGTCCAACGGTACCGTTTGCATCAGTTCAAGGGAGCCGATCACACCGTTCATGGGCGTGCGCAGTTCATGGGTCAGGGTTGCGAGGAATTCATCCTTGAGACGGTTGCTGCGGGCCAGTTGCTGGTTGAGCACTTCGAGCTTCTGGCTGGCATCGAACAGGATCTGCGCCTGCTGCTCACGCATGGCATTGATGCGGTCGGCGAGGGCCAGGGATAACAGCGCCACTTCAATCGCTGAGCCGATCTGGCTGGCGTACATGGTGAGGAACACATTGGGCAGGTAGCCCAGCACCATCAGCGTATTCACCACCCCACCCAACAGGAACGCCGACCAGGCGATGATGAAATACCGCGCCACCCGCTGGCCGCAGTACCAGGCCTTGATGGCGGCGACGAAGATGGTGACGGTGAATACCAGCGCCAAACCGGTCGCCAGGCGCAAGGCCAAGGCGTAGCTGGTCAGCAGCGCCAGCGCCATCACTACGCCACCGCATACCGCCAGTGTCAGCAAGACCCGGTTGAGCCAGCGGCTGTGCTGCGCGGTATGCAGGAAGCTACGGGCGAACAGGCTGCCGAACAGCGCCGCCGAACCGATCAGCAACGGTACCGCTGCATTCGCCCACCACGGGTTGTTCGGCCAGAAGTACTGCACGGCCACGCCATTGACCGACAGTTGGTACAGGGCAAACGAGGCGATATAGAGGATGTAATACAGGTAGCTGGTGTCGCGCACGCTCAGGTAGATGAACAGGTTGTAGACCAGCATCCCCAGCAATACGCCGTAGATCACGCCAAGCACAGACAGGCGCAGCGGTTGTTGCTCCAGGTAAGCGGTGCCGGACCAGAGCGTCAGCGGCGCCTGGATCGAGCCCTCACTTTGCAGGCGCAGGTAGAGCGTCTGTTGCTGGTTGGGCACAAAGTTGAGCTTGAACAGATAGTTGCTCTGGCTGACGTCACGACTGGAAAAAGGCAGCGCACTGCCGGTGCGGCTGGCCAGCCGATAATTGCCGGTGCCATCGTTCTGGTACAGGTCCAGATGATTGAGCGGTGGATAAGCCAACTCCAGGAACCAGGTGCGGGGGGCACGGGGGTCCTTGGCCATGTAATGCAGGTCGACCTTGAGCCAGAACACCGAGCGCGAATAGCCGGCGTTGAGGGTGGCTTTGTCATGGTGCTTGAATTGAGCAGCGTAGGCGGGAGAGCTTACTTCGGCGATGGTGAGGGCATCGGTCGGGTCTTCGAGCGCTTGCATGGCTCGGCCCAGCGGCAGGCTTCGGGTGTCCTGATTGAACTCGATGGCGCTGGCGAGCATCGGCAGCCCGCACAACAATAAGATCAGCAAATAGCGCATAGAGCCCCAGCGTGGCCTGTCCGGTTATGTCAAAAGCCCCCCATCCTTTTGAGAAGACGTACACCGGCGGTACAGTAAGTTGTTTGGATCCACTTTAGCATAGCCGCCAAAGGCCATTGGACACCATTGAAATAATTTTCCTTAAGGCTCTAGAACAAGGCTTTCAGCGCTTTTTGCGAGAAGAAAAGCGCCAAAAATTCGTCATTCTTTGGACAAAATTCAACCATCGCCCGAAGGCCCCGCCAAAAGCGTTTGGTGGTAAGCTCGCGCACCATGAATATCTACAGCTCTCGCCCTGTTGTCCTCTGTCTCTCCGGCCATGATCCCAGTGGTGGCGCCGGCTTGCAGGCAGATATCGAAGCCCTGCTCGCCCAAGGCTGCCACGCGGCTCCGGCCGTCACTGCCCTGACTGTGCAGAACACCGTCAATGTCAGCGATTTCCGCGTGCTCGACCGTGAGTGGGTACTGGCCCAGGCCAATGCCGTGCTCGGCGACTCCGAAGTGGCGGCGGTCAAGCTGGGCATGCTCGGCTCTACCGCAATGGTCGACACCGTGGTCGAACTGCTGCAGGCGCACCCGCACCTGCCGGTCGTGTGCGACCCAGTGCTGCGCGCCGGCGGCGGCGGCAGCCTGGGCAAGGACGAAGTCGGCTATGCCATGCGCGAGCGGCTGCTGCCGCTGTCGCTGATCGCCACGCCGAACCTGCCTGAAGCCCGTATCCTCGCCGAGCTGCCCGAGGGCACCGCCGACGAATGTGCCGAGAAGCTGTTGCCGTTTATCAAGCATCTGTTGATCACCGGCGGCCATGGCGATGAGCACGAAGTGCACAACCGCCTCTACAGCCGTGATGGCACGCGCCAGACCTTTACCTGCCAGCGCCTGCCCGGCAGCTATCACGGTTCGGGCTGCACCCTGGCCAGCGCCCTGGCCGGACGGATCGCCCAAGGCGAAGGGCTGGTGAGTGCGGTGCAGTCGGCACTTAACTACACTTGGCGCACCCTGCGTGACGCCGAACAACTCGGCCAGGGCCAGTTTGTACCGCGCCGTCTGCCGCTGGATTTCTGTTCGTAACTTTCTGCTCTTAAAAGCAAGAGGCCTGCCCGATGAAACTACGTGGCCTTTACGCCATTACCGACAGCCAACTGTTGGCCGGCAAGTTCCTCGCCTACGTCGAAGCGGCATTGGACGGTGGCGTGACCCTGCTGCAGTACCGCGACAAAAGCAGCGACGAAGCCCGGCGCCTGCGCGAAGCCGAAAAACTGCGGGAGCTGTGCTCGCGCTACAAGACCCAGCTTATTATCAATGATGACTTTGACTTGGCCGCGCGCCTGGGCGTCGGCGTGCACCTGGGCCAGACCGACGGCCCACTGACGCCGGCCCGTGCGCTGCTCGGTTCCAAGGCGATCATCGGCGCCACCTGCCACGGCCAGATCGAACTGGCCGAACAGGCGGCAAAAGAAGGCGCCAGTTATGTCGCCTTCGGCCGCTTCTTCAATTCCAACACCAAGCCGGGCGCTCCGGCCGCCACCGTTGAAATGCTCGCCGAGGCCCGCAAGCGCCTGCATGTGCCGATCTGCGTGATCGGCGGCATCACCCTGGAGAACGCCGGACCGCTGGTGGCTCATGGTGCCGACCTGCTGGCCGTGGTCCACGGCCTGTTCGGTGCCGACAGCACCCAGGAAGTCACGCGCCGCGCCCGCGCCTTCAACGAACTCATCAAATCCTGAATTCAGAGAGCCCTCACCATGTCTCGTTCCGAAACCCTGTTTGCCAATGCCCAGAAACACATCCCCGGCGGTGTGAACTCCCCCGTGCGTGCGTTCAAGAGCGTGGGCGGCACGCCGTTGTTCTTCAAGCATGCCGAAGGCGCCTACGTCACCGACGAAGATGACAAGCGCTACGTGGATTACGTCGGTTCCTGGGGGCCGATGATCCTCGGCCATAGCCACCCGGACGTGCTGGACGCCGTGCGCAAGCAACTGGAACACGGCTTGTCCTACGGCGCGCCGACCGCCATGGAAACCGAGATGGCCGATCTGGTCTGCAGCATCGTGCCGTCGATGGAGATGGTGCGCATGGTCAGCTCCGGCACCGAAGCCACCATGAGCGCGATCCGCCTGGCCCGTGGTTTCACCGGCCGCGACAGCATCATCAAGTTCGAAGGCTGCTACCACGGCCATTCCGACAGCCTGCTGGTCAAAGCCGGTTCCGGCGCGCTGACCCAAGGCGTACCCAGCTCGGCCGGCGTACCGGCAGCGTTCGCCAAACACACCCTGACCCTGCCGTTCAACGACATCGGTGCCGTCGAGCAGATGCTCAGTGAAGTCGGCCAGGACGTGGCGTGCATTATCGTCGAGCCGGTGGCCGGCAACATGAACTGCGTGCCACCCGCCCCTGGCTTTCTGCAAGGCCTGCGCGAACAGTGCGACAAGCACGGCGTGGTGCTGATTTTCGACGAAGTGATGACCGGCTTCCGCGTTGCCCTCGGCGGTGCCCAGGCGCACTACGGCGTCACACCGGACCTGAGCACGTTCGGCAAGATCATCGGTGGCGGCATGCCCGTGGGCTGCTTCGGCGGCAAACGCGAAATCATGCAGCACATCGCGCCGCTGGGCCCGGTCTACCAGGCCGGCACACTCTCGGGTAACCCGCTGGCCATGGCGGCCGGCCTGACCACCCTGCGCCTGATCAGCCGCCCGGGCTTCCACGCCGAGCTGACCGACTACACCACCCGCCTGCTGGACGGCCTGCAACAGCGCGCCGATGCCGCCGGTATCCCGTTCGTGACCACGCAAGCGGGCGGCATGTTTGGCCTGTACTTCAGCGGCGCCGATGACATCGTCACCTTTGATGATGTGATGGGCAGCGATGCCGACCTGTTCAAGCGCTTCTTCCACCTGATGCTGGAGGGCGGCGTGTACCTGGCGCCGAGTGCCTTCGAAGCCGGTTTTACCTCGATCGCCCATGGCGATGCCGAGCTGAAACTGACCCTGGATGCCGCCGAGCGCGCGTTTGCCGCACTGAAATAGCCGCTGGAAAAATCTGGCGTTGCTGTAGGCGGCGTCAGGTTTGCTACTTTGCTGACAGGCATTTCCCTATTTTTCCGAGAATTTACCTGCAATCCGGCAGATAACTTGCCCAAGCAGCAGAAAAACGAGTAAAGACTTTGTAAGCAGAGGCCTGCTTATTTCATAATGCGCGCTTATTGGATCCCGAGAGGATCCGCGCGCCCCGTCAGAGGTAAGTCGATTCCCATGAAACGCACCGGCCGCGCCCTGGTACTGGGCTGCCTGTTGCTCCTTCAGCCGCTGCTGGCACATGCCCAGGCAGGCGGCAACTCGTTGTTAATCCCAGCGATGGGTCGTTGCACCCTCAATACCCAGCCAGACAGCCAGGCCGAAGCCCTGAGCGCGTGTCAGAAACAGGCCGACGGCGGGGATGCGCAGGCGCAATACGAGTTGGGCGAGTACTACCACGACAGCAAGAACCCGGCCCGTGACCTCAACAAAGCCTTGAGCTACTTCGAGAAAGCCTCGTTGCAAGGCCACGCCCAGGCGCAATTCCAATTGGGTACCATGTTCTTCAAAGGCGAAGGCGTGCCCGCCAATAACGTCCAGGCCTATATCGTGCTGAAAATGGCCGCGGTCAACGGCGCTGAAGACGCGCTGGACACCGCCGACGAAGTCGCCGAGCACATGCAACGCGATGAATTGGAAGTGGCCACCCAGGTCCTGGGGCAGATTTTCCGCAACTACCTGCTGGAGCTGCAGAGTGCCGATGGGCGCTCGCCCTTCTCACCCCTGCCCTGATCAAGGCGATAACAGATAACCCTGTCGATATGCCTTCGGGCCTGCGACATGAGCAATCGTCATACCAGCGGTAGCCATTCGCCGTAGTGACCGAACATACAAAAGCCCCCCGCGCGTACAAATGACCGGAGTTACGTGGTCGGTGATCGGATCAATGATTTCGGCCAGGACTTGCCCCGCCTCCAGGGAATCGCCCACCTGCGCGCAAAACACAATCAAACCTCCCACCGGACTGATCACGGGCTCTACCCCGGCCAACGGCGTCGGCGCGTGGAGTAATGGCGGCGGGGGCGGCGCATGGCCATCAATGGCTCCGCGCTGAATCAGGTAGTTAATCAGTGCCTGGCAATCCTGCCGCGCCAGGCCGTGGTCCACATCGGCAACACCTCGCAATTCCACCGTCACCGCGAACCCCGGCGCTGTAAAGCGCCCGGTAAACCGCGCCTGCATCTGCGCCCAGAACAACGTAAAGCACTCATCGAACGACTGCCCTCCTGCCTCCTTGGTGAGAAAGCATGCCCTGGCGCCCAGGTAGCGAGCCAAGGGCTCCACCTGTGACCAGAAATCCGGTGACAGGTACAAGTGCTGCACGGCTTCGAAATCACAATGCAGGTCCAGTACGATATCAGCGTCACAGGCCAGCGTTTGCAGGACCAAGCGCATCGATTGCAACTGCGTCGCCGGTACTTGGCAGGCAAGCGTTTGCCGCAGGCTGGAACGGATCAGTTGCAGATTGTTGGCAGGATCATCGGTCAACAGGTCTTGCACGCAATCACCGACCTGCTGGCTCACATCAAGGAAGAAACGGTTGAAGTTCTCCCGGCTATCGTTATCGAAGCGCCCCTGAGGCACGTCCATCAGCACCTGTTCCAACCCCAGCGGATTGGCCAACGGCACCAGCACAACCGACCAACGCAACAATCCGGCCGCCTCCAGCTGCGCCAACCGTTGCTTCAGATGCCATAGGACCAGCATCCCCGGCAACTCATCGGCATGCAGCGAGGCCTGGAGGTAGACCTTGCCAGGCGCATTGTCTGGACCGTAATGAAAGCTATGGATCTGTCGTGCCGTACCCGGCACAGCCGCCAGTAACTCGTGTATGTGAGCCTGCATATCGGCCTCCTATCGGCCTGGATCAAGAAAGCGCAGCCAACGCCGTTCTGCCAGGCGAAACAGACCGACCAAGGCAAAGGTGATGCACAGGTAAAGGACTGCGGCGAGGCCGAAGGATTGGAAGGTCAGGAAGGTGGCAGCGTTGGCATCCCGGGCCACTTTGAGGATGTCCGGCACGGTGGCCGTAAACGCCAAGGTGGTGGAATGCAGCATGAAAATCACTTCATTGCTGTAGTAGGGCAATGCGCGGCGCAGGGCCGAAGGCATGATCAAGTGGACATACAGCTTCCAACCATCGAACCCCAAGGACCGCGCAGCCTCGATTTCACCGCGCGGCATCGCTCGAATCTCACCTGCCAGTATTTCCGTGGTGTAGGCCGCGGTATTCAGGGCGAACGCCAACAGCGTGCAGTTCAGTGCCTCGCGGAAAAACCCATCCAGCAGTGGTTGCTCACGAACCGCAGCAATGCTGTAGATACCGGTGTAGAAGATGAGCAACTGGATATACAGCGGCGTGCCGCGAAACAGATAGGTGAAGCTTTGCACCGGCCAACGCCACCGGCGCCGCGAGGACGCCCTGGCAATGGACAGTGGCAGTGCAAGCAGCAGGCCGAAACACAGCGAGGCACTGGTCAGCCACAGGGTCATGGCCAGGCCTGTCAGTTGTTGACCGTCGGAATAGAGCAACGGCTGCCAGTACTCCTGGATCAACTCGATCATCGTGATGACTCCTGCACACCGCCGCAGTAACGACGCGCCAACCAGCGCAACGCGAGGCTTGAAACGCTGCTGAGCAACAGGTAGACCGATGCCGCCATCAGCAAAAAGGCCAACACCTGTTGGCTGCTCTTGCCCGCTACCTGGGCCACTTTGATCAAATCCGCCAGGCCGATGATCGATACCAGCGCAGTGGCCTTGAGCAAAACCATCCAGTTATTGCCCAGCCCTGGCAGGGCGAACCGCATCATTTGCGGGAATATCACGTGCACGAAAGCTTGGCTGAAGGTCATGCCCAAGGCCTTGGCGGCCTGGAACTGACCGCGAGGCACGGCCAGCAAGGCGCCGCGAAAGGTTTCGGTGAAATAGGCGCCGTAGATAAACCCCAAGGTGAGCACTCCTGCGCTGAAAGGGTCGATTTCGATGTAGGCCCAGCCCAGTTCCTGCGTCAGACGACTCAAGCCGGTTTGTGCCCCGTAGAAAATCAACAACATCAAAAGCAGGTCCGGCACCCCACGGATCAGGGTGGTGTAGAGCTGTGCGCAGAAGCGCCAAGCCCTGCACCCGGACAGCTTGGCGCCTGCACCCAGCAGGCCGAATACCAGCCCCAACAGCAGTGATAACAACGCCAGTTGCAGTGTGATCCAGACACCGTGCAACAACAGCGGCGCGAAATCGTCCAAGGTTGCAGCGAATTGCGTGAAGGTCGGTAGCATGGTTGGGTCCTCGCCGATCATTGACCGCTGAACATATCCACACCCGGAAAGTACTGTTCTTGCAGCCGGGCATAGGTGCCATCGACGTGCAGGGCGGCCAACCCGTTGTCTAGCAAGGCTTTCAACACGTGGTTGCCCTTGGCGATACCGATAGCACTTTGGGAGGGCATCAGTTCGCTTTCAATCAACGGCCCCAGCACGAACCCCGCGCCTTGGGGCAGGCGCAAAAATCCGCTTTGCGCCTGCTGGGCATCCTGCAGCGAAGCCTGCAAACGTCCCGCTACCAGATCGGCGTAGACCTGCTCCTGATCGGCGTACGCCACGACCTTCATGCCCTGTTTAACGAGCACTTGGCGGGCGTAAGTTTCTTGAGTACTGCCCTGCAAATAGCCCACGGCCGTACCCTTGGCCAGCTCAGTGCCGGGGCGGAATACCATGGCAGTAGGGCTGGAAAACACCTCTGAGGAAAAATCGATCACCTTTTGCCGTGCTTCGGTGACCGTCATTGAAGCCAGGATCGCGTCGATCTTGCCGGCGTTCAGGCTCGGGACCATTCCGTCGAAGTCGCTCTCGACCCACTGGCAGCGAATATTCAAATGTGCGCAAACAGCATTGCCTATATCAACTTCGAAACCAGTCAAAGTTCCCGTCCGATCCTTATAGGCAAACGGAGCATAGTTGGGGTCGACACCGAAACGAATTACCGTATATTCGTCGGCAACGAGTGGCGCGCTTATAAAGAGCAGAGCAAATAACATCAGGATTATTTTTTTCATTATTGTATTCCTCGTTATTAATGAAACAGCAATATCCGCTACACCTCGATCAACGGAATTTCTCGACGTACAAATAAAGAATCAGCAGGCGCATCGAACTCTCGTGCCATTCGATGCCCCGAATAGACCGCAGCGGCTATCGTGCCGGGTGCCATGCAGTCGCCGATCAACGACAGCGTGCTGATGCCGGCCGCACGCAGGTGCTCGGGCGCGTTATTCAACGCGTGAAACAGCGTCTGCTCGGGTTCGCGGGACGTGACCAACAACAGGGACGCTGCTGGAATAAAGCGAGTTCGCTCGGTATAGACACACCCGGCCAGCACACCTTCCGGCATACCGCTGACCAGTGTGTGGGACGGGATGATCGTGACATTCAACTCCAGCAGCCGACGCTGGATGCGATGCTGCTCCAGGGTGTTGTGGGTCCACGCCGCCACATCCGCCGCTGGGGTGACGAATACCACGTCCACGCCCCGCGCCACCAAGTGCTCGGCCAATACACTGCCCATGTAATAGTGATCGTCGTCGAACAGCAGCACCGGTGAAGGCGGCAGTACACCCGCCATCAGATCGTCCGGCGTCAGCACGGGCAGGCACTCCAGACCCGGTAAGGTGCACCGCAGGGCGCGCCCCAGCCCGTCCCGCCGCCAGCGAGAGCCGGTGGCGATAAACACATGTTCGGCAGCAAAGTCGAGGATGTCCTGGGCCTGCAATGGGCTTTCCCGATATATCTCGACCGATGCCAGGCGGCTCAAGGCATCCTGTCGATAGTCGATGACTCGCGCCCAACTCGCCAGCCCCGGAAGCCGGGCCTCCAAGGCTACGCGTCCGCCCAGCGTGCGCTGGCTGTCTACAAGCGCAACGTCCATCCCTCGCGCGCCCAGTATCCGCGCGCACTCAAGCCCGGCAGGGCCGGCGCCGACCACCAGGGCGCGCCCAGGCTCATACGTACGCTTCACCGACTCGGGGTGCCAGCCGCGCCGCCACTCCTCGCCCATGGTTGGATTCTGAGTACAACGCAAAGGCGTGCTGGTGTGATCGCCACTGACACACACATTGCAGCCAATGCATTCACGGATCTCTTCAGTGCGCCCCTCTTCAATCTTTTTTGGCAGGAAAGGATCGGCAATCGAAGGGCGGGCCGCGCCAATGAGGTCGAGAACGCCACGGCGGACCATGGAGACCATAGTGTCCGGCGAGGTGAACCGCCCGACGCCGACTACCGGCTTGCAAGTCAACGCCTTGAGCCCCAGCAGAAAGGCCTCTTGATAACCTTCCGAGGCAAAGCGCGCGGTGACGCTGTCGTTGGCCCAATCGGCGACATTTACATCCCACAGGTCCGGCAAGTTCGCCAGCATCGAGAAAATTTCAGTACCTTCGCCCTCGCGACACAGACCGCCGGCCATCTGCTCATCCACCGCCAGGCGCACCGCCACGGCGCACCGATCACCGACCGCATCGCGGGTGTCTTCAATCAATTCGCGCAACAGGCGCACGCGGTTTTCCAGTAGGCCGCCGTACTCATCGGTGCGCCGGTTATTACGCGGCGTGAGGAAATGGAATGGCACGCTCAGGTCATGCCCGGCATAGACATAAATGATGTCAAAACCCGCGTCCCGCGCCCGCAGGGCGGCTGCGCGGTGCATGGCGCGTAACTGCTGGATATCGGCACGACTCATGGCCCGCGCCTGCACGGGGTCATAACCACGCACTGGCGTATTGGAGGGCGCCCAGGGGATTTCACGGCTGTAGCGGTTGGGCGCGGAGTAACCATTGAACGCCAACTCGACGCCGGCCAGTGAACCGTGCTCGTGGACCGCCTCACACATCCGAGCGAGTGCCGGAATGTCGCGTTCATCCCACAAACGCGCCTCTATATAGGGAGAGAACTCGCTCAGCGGGCTGATCTCACATTCTTCGGTACAGACCACGCCCCACCCTCCCTCGGCTTTTACGCCGCGCATACGGGCCATGGCCGACGGATGCACATGGCCCATGCCATTACAGTGGGGAACTTGATAAAAACGGTTGCGGGTGCGAACCGGGCCTATTTGTACCGGTTCAAACAGAATGTCATAACGAGGATCGCGCACAAGGCTACTCCCGAACAGATAAGTCCGTTGATGACTGCGTGAAAAGAAACTCGGCGTTAACTAATAGCGTGGCGTAACAGTGCAACAGTGCGCTAATGCCCACGCGCTTCAAAATCAAACTTTTTTGACGGCTCATTAATTAACAAGCGAAACTAAAACGCCACTGAAACAGGGGAAACGTCGAGGCACTTTATTATTGGTATATTCATGACGCCCTCTCTGCATAAACAAAATCTGCTATTTTTCAAACAAAATGTCTATGCACGAGAGAGCAAAATCAGAAACGCCCTACAAAATAGTTGAAATTCACTTTTCAGGCATCGGCATCGGAAACGGCATGACATTGCTCACGCCCCGGGCTTCGCTGATTTTCGGCGTGCCCAGGCGCTCGACTTCGTCGATGCGCACAATCGAATGCATCGGCACAAAACTGCGCACCACACCTTCGAACTGGGCCTTGAGTTTTTCCTCGCCCGGATCGACGACCAGCTGCGTGCGCTCGCCAAAGACGAACTCTTCCACTTCCAGGAAGCCCCACAGATCACTTTGATAGATCTGCTTGGCGTACATTTCGAACACCTGGCCCTGGTTGAGGAAAATCACCTTATAGATTGGAGCTTCACGTTTGGTCATGGTGGGTGAGGAACACATGGGGGATATAAAAGAGGGCGCGAACTATAGCATGGCACCCGATGCACAGCGCTAGGAACCGATGGGCATGACCCCTATAATGCGCGGTTCTTTACCACCAGTTGACGATTCCCATGGCCAAGAAGCTTTATATCGAAACCCACGGTTGCCAGATGAACGAGTACGACAGCTCGCGCATGGTCGACCTGCTGGGTGAACACCAGGCCCTGGAAGTCACCGCCCGCGCCGAAGATGCCGACGTGATCCTGCTCAATACCTGCTCGATCCGTGAGCGAGCCCAGGACCGTGTGTACTCGCAGCTGGGCCGCTGGCGCGAGTTGAAACTGGCCAACCCCGACATGGTGATCGCCGTCGGCGGTTGCGTGGCCAGCCAGGAAGGCGCCGCGATCCGCGACCGTGCGCCGTATGTCGACGTGGTCTTCGGCCCACAGACCCTGCACCGCCTGCCGGAAATGATCGACGCCGCACGCATCACCAAGCTGCCCCAGGTCGACGTCTCGTTCCCGGAAATCGAAAAATTCGACCACCTGCCCGAGCCGCGCATCGACGGGCCGAGCGCCTACGTGTCGGTGATGGAAGGCTGCAGCAAGTACTGCACCTTCTGTGTGGTGCCCTACACCCGTGGTGAAGAAGTCAGCCGGCCGTTTGACGACGTGCTCGCAGAAATCATCCACCTGGCCGAAAACGGCGTGCGCGAAGTGACCCTGCTGGGCCAGAACGTCAACGGCTATCGCGGCCTGACCCACGACGGGCGCCTGGCTGACCTGGCGGAGTTGATCCGCGTGGTCGCTGCGGTGGATGGCATCGAACGCATTCGCTATACCACCTCGCACCCGCTGGAATTCTCCGACAGCCTGATCCAGGCCCATGCCGAAGTGCCGGAACTGGTCAAGCACCTGCACTTGCCGGTGCAGTCGGGCTCGGACCGCATCCTCTCGGCGATGAAGCGCAACCACACCGCCCTGGAATACAAATCCAAACTGCGCAAATTGCGCGCAGCGGTGCCAGGCATCTGCATCAGCTCGGACTTTATCGTCGGCTTCCCCGGCGAAACCGAGAAAGACTTCCAGCAGACCATGAAGCTGATCGAAGACGTCGGTTTCGACTTCTCCTACTCGTTCGTCTACAGCCAGCGCCCCGGCACCCCGGCGGCGGACCTGTTGGACGAAACGCCGGAAGCGCTGAAAAAAGAGCGCTTGAACGCGCTGCAACATCGCCTTAACCAGCAGGGTTTCGAGATCAGCCGACAAATGGTCGGTTCGATCCAGCGCATCCTGGTCACCGACTACTCGAAAAAAGACCCTGGCGAATTGCAGGGCCGCACCGAGAACAATCGAATCGTCAACTTCCGTTGCGATAATCCAACCCTGATTGGCCAATTTGCCGATGTGCACATCGATGCGGCGCAACCGCACTCGTTGCGTGGGTCGCTGGTGCAATAAGCGTGGGAGGGGGCTTGCCCTCGATGGCGGCGAATCAGAGCACTCATTGATTGCCGGCACACCGCTATCGGGGGCAAGCCCCCTCCCACATTGGAACCGTGCAACATTCCAATGACGTAAGTGCTTTCGTACCCGCGTCACTGGCGTTATCCTCTCTTTCACTTAAACAGCCAAAGGGCGGCTAAAAGCAACCTTGAACGCACCCATAGCAGAACCCCATCGTTTTCTCCTCGAGCCCTTTGAGGCTCGCCGTTTCGCCAACCTGTGCGGACAGTTCGACGAGCACCTGCGCCTGATCGAACAACGCCTGAGCATCGAGATCCGCAATCGCGGCAATCAGTTCGAGCTTATTGGCGACCCCCAACACACCACGTCTGCAGAAAACCTGCTGCGTCGCCTCTATCGCGAGACCAAGGGCAGTGAACTGTCGCCGGAAACGGTGCACCTGTACCTGCAGGAGTCCGCCGTGGAAGACCTGGCCAACAACCCGGTGGCCGAAGCCAGCGTTGCCCTGCGTACCAAAAAAGGCATGATTCGCCCTCGCGGCTTGAATCAGCAGCGCTACGTCAAGGAAATCCTCGGCAACGACATCAACTTCGGCATCGGCCCCGCCGGTACCGGCAAGACCTACCTGGCCGTGGCCTGTGCGGTCGACGCTCTGGAGCGCGAGCAAGTACGCCGTATCCTGCTGGTGCGCCCAGCGGTGGAGGCCGGTGAAAAACTCGGCTTCCTGCCCGGCGACCTGGCCCAGAAGATCGACCCGTACCTGCGCCCGCTCTACGACGCGCTGTACGAGATGCTCGGCTTTGAATACGTGGCCAAGCTGATCGAGCGCCAGGTGATCGAGATCGCTCCGCTGGCCTACATGCGCGGCCGCACCTTGAACAACAGTTTCATCATCCTCGACGAAAGCCAGAACACCACCGTCGAGCAGATGAAGATGTTCCTCACCCGGATCGGTTTCGGCTCCACCGCCGTGATCACCGGTGACGTCACCCAGGTCGACCTGCCCAAAGGCACCAAGTCCGGCCTGGCCCAGGTGATCGAGGTGCTCAAGGATGTGCCGGGTATCAGCTTCACGCACTTCATGCCCAAGGACGTGGTCCGCCACCCACTGGTGCAGCGCATTGTCGAAGCCTATGAGCGCTTCGACCACCGCGATGACGCACCGGCCAAGGACGTTCGCCGCGATGCTTGAGCTTGACCTGCAGCTGGCCACCGAAGCGCCCGCCCCCAGCGAAGAACAGTTCCGCGAGTGGTGCGCCCTGGCCCTGCGCCAGCGCACCGCCGACTCGGAACTGACCATCCGCCTGGTGGACGAGCCCGAGGGTCGCGAACTGAATCACACCTGGCGCCAGAAGGACTCCGCGACCAACGTGCTGTCGTTTCCCGCTGACGTACCCGATGAGTTACTGGACATCCCCTTGCTGGGCGACCTGGTGATCTGCGTCGAGGTGGTCGAGCGTGAAGCAAAGGAACAAGGCAAGGAACTCGAGGCTCACTGGGCCCATCTAGTCATCCACGGCTGCTTGCATCTCTTGGGTTACGACCATATAGATGATGAAGAAGCCGAGGAAATGGAAGCGCTGGAACGAACGTTGCTTGCAGAATTGGGTCACCCTGATCCGTATGCAGACGACGAAAACTGATCAACACTCAACTGTCACATCAAAGGATTTAGAGTAATCGCTATGAGCGAAGACCGATCGAGCAACGGGCAAAAGTCATGGCTGGGTAAACTGACCCAGGCTTTTGCCCACGAGCCGAAAAACCGCCAGGAGCTGCTGGAGCTGCTGCGTGAGGCCCATCAGAACAAGTTGCTGGACAGCGAAGCGCTGGCCATCGTCGAAGGCGCCATCCAGGTGGCTGACCTGCAGGTTCGGGACATCATGGTCCCGCGTTCGCAGATGATCAGCATCAAGGCGACCCAGACCCCACGGGAATTCCTCCCGGCCGTGATCGACTCGGCGCACTCGCGCTACCCGGTGATCGGTGAAAGCCATGACGACGTCATGGGTGTCCTGCTGGCCAAGGACCTGCTGCCGCTGATCCTCAAGGAGAACGGTGACAGCTTCAACATCAAGGACCTGCTGCGTCCGGCCACCTTCGTGCCCGAATCCAAGCGCCTGAATGTGCTGCTGCGCGAATTTCGCGCCAACCACAATCACATGGCCATTGTGATCGACGAATACGGCGGCGTGGCGGGCCTGGTGACCATCGAGGACGTGCTGGAACAGATCGTCGGCGACATCGAAGATGAGCACGACGTCGAAGAAGACAGCTACATCAAGCCGCTGCCCAGTGGTGACTTCCTGGTCAAGGCGCTGACGCCGATCGAGAACTTCAACGAGTTCTTCGACAGCGAATTCTCCGACGATGAGTTCGACACCGTCGGTGGCCTGGTAATGAGTGCGTTCGGGCATCTGCCAAAGCGTAACGAAACCACCGAGATCGGCGCCTATCGCTTCCGCATCCTGAATGCCGACAGCCGCCGCATCCACTTGATTCGCCTGACACCTATTGCCCGCTAAGGATTGATATGCGCCGTCTGACCCGCCCCGGCTGGCCCGGTAATTTGCTGGCCGTGGTGGCCGGCGCCATCACCACCCTGGCGCTGGCGCCGTTCGACCTGTGGCCATTTGCACTGGTCGCGGTCGGATTGTTCTATATCGGACTGCGGGAACTGACGCCGCGTCAGGCCTTGGGCCGTGGTTGGTGCTTCGGTTTCGGGCTGTTTGGCGCCGGTACCAGCTGGATCTATTACAGCATCCACCACTTCGGCGGCGCTTCGGTGCTGCTGGCGGGGTTCCTGATGCTGCTGTTCACCGCCGCCATTGCCTGGTTCTTCGCCCTGCCCGCCTGGCTATGGGCGCGCTGGTTGCGTCGCAATGAAGCACCGTTGGCAGATGCGCTCACGTTTGCCGCATTGTGGGTCGGCCAGGAAGCCTTTCGCGGCTGGTTCCTCACCGGATTCCCGTGGCTGTACTCCGGTTACAGCCAGCTCGACGGCCCGCTCACCGGCCTGGCGCCAGTGGGCGGCATGTGGCTGATTTCGTTTGCCCTGGCACTGACGGCGGCCCTGTTGTGCAACCTGCCGCGCCTGCTGGCGGCCAAGCGCAATGCATTTATCGGCGCTGGCCTGGTGTTGCTGGTAGCGCCCTGGGCCATCGGCCTGGCGCTCAAGCATCATGCCTGGACCACGCCTTCTGGCGCGCCGCTGACCGTCGCTGCGATCCAGGGCAACGTCGAACAAAGCATGAAGTGGGACCCTGAGCAGCTCAATGCGCAGCTCGCGCTGTACCGCGACATGAGCTTCAGCTCCAAGCCGGTCGACCTGTTGGTGTGGCCGGAAACGGCGGTGCCGGTGCTCAAGGAGTCCGTCGAGGGCTACCTGGGGATGATGGGCAAGTTTGCGGCCGACCGGCACACCGCGTTGATCACCGGCGTGCCGATACGCCAGGAAGTGCATCACCAGAAGCGCTACTTCAACGGCATCACCGTGGTGGGTGAAGGTGACGGCACCTACCTCAAGCAGAAGCTGGTGCCGTTTGGCGAGTACGTGCCGCTGCAGGATATGTTGCGCGGCCTGATTGCCTTCTTCGACCTGCCCATGTCGGACTTCGCCCGCGGCCCTGCCGACCAGCCGATGCTGCAAGCCAAGGGCTATCAGATTGCGCCGTTCATTTGCTACGAAGTGGTGTACCCGGAATTCGCAGCCGGCCTTTCAGCCCAGAGCGACCTGCTGCTGACCATCAGCAATGACACCTGGTTCGGCCGCTCCATCGGCCCCTTGCAGCACCTGCAAATGGCGCAGATGCGTGCACTGGAGGCTGGCCGTTGGATGATCCGCGCCACCAATAATGGCGTGACCGGGTTGATCAACCCGTTTGGGCAGATCACCGTGCAGATCCCGCAGTTCGAACGCGGCATTCTCTACGGCGAAGTGGTGCCAATGCACAACCTGACGCCGTACCTGCAATGGCGCTCGTGGCCGCTGATCATCGTGTGCCTGGGGTTGTTTGGTTGGGCGTTGCTGGCAGGCCGGATGTCAAAAACCGTCTAACAGACAATGCACAACCAATGTGGGAGGGGGCGGTGTTATCGATAGAACAACCGATACCCCACCTGCCCCACCGCCTCGTTGATCAATTGCCCGCTCTGCCACACCGACTTGAACTCCGGCAGCCAGCCGCCCAGCGGCCGGGCGTTGTCCACGCCCAGGAACCCCACCGGCGCCGGCACCACGGTGAAGCCGGCCTGTTCAAAACTCCACACCGAACGCGGCATGTGCCAGGCCTGGGTCACGACCACCACACGCTTGATGCCCTCAGGCAATAGAATCTCGGCACTCATCTGCGCGTTTTCCCAGGTGGTGCGGCTGCGCTCTTCCCTCCAGCGCACAGCAACGCCGAAGTCATCCTGCATCGACACCGCCATCAATTGCGCCTCGCTGGGCGGCGTGCCGTAATGCAGGCCGCCGGTCGTCAACACCGGCAGCCCGGAGGCCTTGGCCAATCGCGCGGCATACCGTTGGCGCTCCAGGCCGATACCGGTCGGCTGATCAGAACCCCATGCCGGGTCGCCGCGCTCGCGTCCCGAGCCCAACACCACAATGGCGTCGGCGCGCTGGGCCAGGGTCGACCAGTCTTCACGGGCCAACGGCGGTTCGGCCTCCAGGGCACGCGCGCCCCACTCCACCGTCACCGGCAGGCTGATCAACCACATGCCGCCAAACCCCAGGGCAAAGCAACAGCCAGCCAAACGTGGGCGACTGCGACGAAACCACCAGGCAAGGGCCAGCAGCAGCAAGAGGATGCCGGGTGGCAGGAGCAGTTGTTTGATGAAATAACGAATAGGCATCGGGCATCTCCAAAGATGCCCGAAGCCTAAGGTGTAACGGGGTTCAGCGACAATCTTTACAGTGACATGGCACGATGACGTGATTCAGGCGAGTGAACTACTTGAAGCGGGCGGACCGGAGCCTTTCCGGGCCACGACCGGCCGACAAGTCCTTGAGCCACACCACCTTGGCTGAGTGCGTAGGCTCTTTGGCTGGCGGGGTTGCCACCCAAGGAGGCGCACTGCGCTTGTTACGTTCCAGGTAAGCTTTGATCAGTTCCAGCTCCGCACGGCTCAAACCGCGCAGTTCCAACTCGACGGGCCGTTCATCACGCAATCGGCCCGCGGTCCTCGCTGCATCCAATGCACGACCCAATCGGTCGATCAGTCCTTCGTAGATTTCCGGTTTCGTTGCGATTCGCTGCGATTCGACCATCCCCTCACCTCATTGAAGAAAGACTTGCTCCCCAATAAACAGCGTAGTCCCCGTGGCTGCGCCTGCCCGGCGCCGCGACAGACGGCCCTCGCCGCGCAATCAGGGTTTCCCTCGATAGAGTGGGGTCATGTATGCTACGGCGCTTCCTGTAACTCCACTTCCCGCAGGGTTTGGGCACGGACGCGCCGCTTTTTGGTGTCGAACAACCTGAACGTTGCACCGAAGAGGATTAGGCCACCCCTATTCAGTTCAAAAGTAGCCATGCACGAACAATATCAGCCCCGTGAAATAGAAAATGCCGTCCAAACCTTCTGGGACGAGCAAAAGTCCTTTGAAGTCAGTGAACAGCCAGGCAAGGAGACTTTCTATTGCCTATCGATGTTCCCTTACCCCAGCGGCAAGCTACACATGGGGCATGTGCGTAACTACACCATCGGCGACGTGATCTCCCGCTACCAGCGCATGCAAGGCAAGAACGTCCTGCAGCCCATGGGTTGGGACGCCTTCGGCATGCCGGCGGAAAACGCCGCGATGAAAAACAACGTGGCCCCCGCCAAGTGGACCTACGAAAACATCGCCTACATGAAGACCCAGCTGCGCAGCCTGGGCCTGGCGGTGGACTGGTCCCGCGAAGTCACCACCTGCAAGCCGGACTACTACCGCTGGGAACAATGGCTGTTCACCCGCCTGTTCGAAAAAGGCGTGATCTACAAAAAAAGCGGCACCGTGAACTGGGACCCTGTCGACCAGACCGTCCTGGCCAACGAACAGGTGATCGACGGTCGCGGCTGGCGCTCCGGCGCGCTGATCGAAAAGCGCGAAATCCCGATGTACTACTTCAAGATCACCGCCTACGCGGATGAACTCTTGTCGAGCCTCGACGATTTGCCGGGCTGGCCTGAACAGGTCAAGACCATGCAGCGCAACTGGATCGGCAAGTCCAAGGGCATGGAAGTGCAGTTCCCGTACAACGTCGACTCCATCGGCGAAGCGGGCGCACTCAAAGTCTTCACCACCCGTCCCGACACCCTGATGGGCGCGACCTACGTCGCCGTGGCCGCCGAGCACCCGCTGGCCACCCAGGCCGCACAGAACAACCCCGAGCTGCAGGCGTTCATCGCCGAATGCAAAGGCGGCAGCGTGGCTGAAGCCGACGTCGCCACCCAGGAGAAAAAAGGCCTGCCGACCGGCCTGTTCGTCGAGCACCCGCTGACCGGCGAGAAGTTGCCGGTATGGGTCGCCAACTACGTGTTGATGCACTACGGTGATGGCGCAGTAATGGCTGTGCCGGCCCACGACGAGCGCGATTTCGAATTCGCCACCAAGTACAGCCTGCCGATCAAGTCGGTGGTGCGCACCAGTTCGGGCGACACCAACCCGGCGCCGTGGCAAGACGCCTACGGCGAGCACGGTACGCTGATCAACTCCGGTGAGTTCGACGGCCTGGACTTCGCCGGTGCCTTCGACGCCATCGAAGTTGCACTGATCAAGAAGAACCTCGGTGCCTCGCGCACCCAGTTCCGCCTGCGCGACTGGGGCATCAGCCGCCAGCGCTACTGGGGCTGCCCGATCCCGATCATCCACTGCGAAACCTGCGGTGACGTGCCGGTGCCGGAAGACCAACTGCCGGTCGTCCTGCCGGAAGACGTGGTGCCGGACGGCGCCGGTTCGCCATTGGCACGCATGCCTGAGTTCTACGAGTGCAACTGCCCGAAATGCGGCCAGCCGGCCAAGCGTGAAACCGACACCATGGACACCTTCGTCGAGTCCTCGTGGTACTACGCTCGCTACGCGTCGCCTCATTACGAAGGCGGCCTGGTGGAAAAATCTGCAGCCGACCACTGGTTGCCGGTAGACCAGTACATCGGTGGTATCGAACACGCCATTCTGCACCTGCTGTACGCGCGCTTCTTCCACAAGCTGATGCGCGACGAAGGCCTGGTGAGCTCCAACGAACCGTTCAAGAACCTGCTGACCCAGGGCATGGTGATCGCCGAGACCTACTATCGTCGCGAAGCCAATGGCGCCTACACCTGGTTCAACCCAGCGGACGTCGAGCTTGAGCGCGACAGCAAAGCCAAGGTCATCAGCGCCAAACTGATCGCTGACGGCCTGCCGGTGGAAATCGGCGGCACCGAGAAGATGGCCAAGTCGAAGAACAACGGCGTCGACCCTCAGTCAATGATTGATCAGTTCGGCGCCGATACCTGCCGCCTGTTCATGATGTTCGCTTCGCCGCCTGACATGAGCGCCGAATGGTCCGACTCCGGCGTCGAAGGTTCGCACCGTTTCCTCAAGCGCGTCTGGCGCCTGGCGCACGCCCATGTCAGCCAGGGCCTGCCGGCCAAGCTCGACGTAGCGTCGTTGAGCGACGAGCAGAAACTCATTCGCCGCAGCACTCACCTGGCCATCAAGCAAGCCAGCCAGGACGTGGGCCAGAACCACAAGTTCAACACCGCCATCGCCCAGGTGATGACGCTGATGAACGTGCTGGAAAAAGCCCCGCAAGCGACCGAACAGGATCGCGCACTGGTGCAGGAAGGCCTGGAAACGGTCACCCTGCTGCTGGCGCCGATCACGCCGCACATCAGCCACGAACTGTGGAGCCGCCTGGGCCATAGCGACGCGGTCATCGATGCACGCTGGCCGGTGCAGGATGACAGCGCCCTGGTACAGGACACGCTGCAACTGGTCATCCAGGTCAACGGTAAACTGCGCGGCCAGATCGACATGCCGGCCAGTGCCAGCCGTGAAGAAGTCGAAGCGGCCGCACGGGTCAACGAGAACGTGCTGCGTTTTACCGAAGGCCTGACGATCCGCAAAGTGATCGTGGTGCCTGGCAAACTGGTCAATATCGTCGCTAGCTAATCGGATCGGGCGTGGGGCTCAAGCCCTGCGCCGAACAAAGCCTTCAGGGCCTCGATAAGGCCCACATGGTTTCAAGGGGAGCAACAAAATGATCAAACGCAATCTGCTGGTTATGGGCCTTGCCGTACTGCTGAGCGCTTGCGGCTTCCAGCTGCGCGGCACCGGCACCAATGACCTGACGATCAAGGAACTGGACGTCAGCGCTCGCGACGCCTACAGCGAAACAGTGACCCAGCTGCGCCAGGTCCTTGAAAACAGCGGCGTGCACGTCTACACCGGCGCGACCTACAAGCTGTTCCTGGCTAACGAGAAAGAAACCCAGCGCAACCTGAGCTACGCCAGCGCCGGGCGCGCGTCCGATATAGAACTGAGCACCGTGCTCAGTTTTGAAGTCCAGGGCCGCGATCGCCTGCCCTTGATGAACGACGACATTCAGGTGCAGAAGATTGTCAGCCACGATGGTAACAACCTGGTGGGTTCGGACTCCGAAATCATCCAGGTGCGCAAGGAGATGCGTCGCGAGCTGGTGCAACGCATGGTCCTGCGCCTGTCGCTGCTGACTCCGCAACAACTCGAAACCTTGCAGCAACGCGCTGACGACAAGGCCAAGGCCGATGCCGACGCGCTGAAAGCAGCGAAAGAGTACGAAGACAACACGCCGAAACAATCGCCTGTTGAAGTACCTGTCGAGTAAGCCAGACGGGGCGCCCCAGGCGCCCCGTTCACCCTGCCTATGAAACTCGCCCCCGCCCAACTCGCCAAACACCTGCAAGGTGGCCTCGCGCCTGTCTACATCGTCAGCGGTGATGACCCGCTGCTGTGCCAGGAAGCCGCCGACGCCATCCGTACCGCCGCACGCCAGCAGGGCTTCGATGAACGCCAGGTATTCAGCGCCGACGCCAGTTTCGATTGGGGCACGCTGCTGCAAGCCGGTGCAAGCATGTCGCTGTTCGCCGAAAAACGCCTGCTGGAGCTGCGCCTGCCTTCGGGCAAGCCCGGCGATAAGGGCGCGGCGGCACTGATGGAATACTGCTCGCGGCCCGCCGAAGACACGGTGTTGCTGATCAGCTTGCCCAAGCTCGACGGCAGCGCGCAGAAGACCAAGTGGGGCAAGGCCCTGGTGGAGGGGGCGCAGACCCAGTTCATCCAGATCTGGCCAGTGGACAGCAATCAGTTGCCGCAATGGATTCGCCAGCGCCTGTCCCAGGCGGGGCTGTCCGCGACACAGGATGCAGTGGAGCTGATCGCCGCGCGGGTCGAAGGCAACTTGCTTGCCGCCGCCCAGGAGATCGAAAAGCTCAAGCTGATGGCCGAAGACGGGCAGATTACCGTCGAGACCGTCCAAGGCGCAGTAGCAGACAGTGCACGTTTTGACGTGTTCGGGCTGGTGGATGCGATCCTCAACGGCGAGCCCGCCCATGCCCTGCGCATGCTCGAAGGCCTGCGTGGCGAAGGTGTGGAGCCGCCGGTGATTCTCTGGGCCCTGGCCCGGGAGCTACGGGTATTGGCCAATATTGCCCTGCAATACAGCCAGGGCACGCCGCTGGACAAGTGCTTCAGCCAGGCTCGGCCACCGGTGTGGGACAAGCGCAAACCCCTTATGAGCAAAGCCCTGCAACGGCACTCGGCGCAACGCTGGGCGCAGCTGTTGCTGGAGGCGCAGCGCATTGATGCACAGATCAAGGGCCAGGCGGCGGGTTCACCGTGGATGAGCCTCAGCCGTTTGTCGCTGTTGATGGCCGGTCAGCGCCTGACATTACCAGCGGAATAACCCTAGTTTCCAAACACCACAGAACCAATGTGGGAGGGGGCTTGCTCCCGATGGCGGCGCTGAAGTCGACACATGTATTGACTGCAACACCACCATCGGGGGCAAGCCCCCTTCCACACTTTTGATTGCGTTTACAATTCATGGGCTTTACAGCGACCTGACTTCGGCAGATTATTTGCGCCGCATCCCCCCATCAAGAGCATCGACCATGAGCAAAAAGCCATCCAAGCATGGCCCCAACAAGGCCAAATCCATCATCGCCCAGCCACTGTTCCGTAGCCGTCAGGAACGCGCCGGCAAGGGCAAAGGCAGCTACCGCCGCGAAGCCTTCCAGTCTAATAGCTGGGAGGCTTCTTACTTTCTGGCTGCCTGAAGGCAAGCGCCCCTCTGGCATGATAAGGTCTGTGCCTGATTTGTAATTCCTGGACCTGTGCATGCCCTCTTGTCTTTCCCGTCGTTGGCACCTTCGCCAATTGATCGCTGCCTCCAGCCTCATTCTGCTTGTCGCCTGCGCGGAAAAACCCACCGCCGCCGATGCCCAACCCTTGCCGAAGCTCCAGACCGCACCCGTGGTAGCACCTGCCGTCGTGGCCCCCCTGGCCGTGGACAATCTCGACATCCAACCGACCCAGACCTTTGCTGAATGGCAGGCTGGCTTTCGCGCGCAAGCCCTGCAGGCCGGCATCACGGCCGACGTTTTCGACACTGCATTCGCCAATGTCACCCCCGATATGGCGGTGATCCGCGCCGACCGCAGCCAGCCGGAGTTTTCCCGACCGGTGTGGGAATACCTCGACGGCGCCCTGTCGCCGCTGCGCGTACGTAATGGCCAGGCGTTGCTGGTCAAGTACGCCGACATCCTGCAAAGCATCGAGCAGCGTTATGGTGTCGACCGCCAGGCGCTGGTCTCGGTGTGGGGCATGGAGAGTAACTTCGGCCAGTTCCAGGGCAACAACTCGGTGATCCGTTCCCTGGCGACCCTGGCCTATGAAGGCCGCCGCCCGGCCTTTGCCCAGGCGCAATTGCTCGCGGCGTTGCAGATCATCCAGCACGGCGACATCGCCGCCGACCAGATGAAGGGCTCCTGGGCCGGGGCCATGGGCCAGACCCAGTTCATTCCGACCACTTACAACACCCACGCGGTGGACTTCGATGGCGACGGTCGCCGCGACATCTGGAACAGCCCGGCCGACGCCCTCGCGTCCACCGCGCACTACCTGCAAAGCTCCGGTTGGCAGAAAGGCCAGCCGTGGGGCTTTGAAGTCAAGCAATTGCCGGCGAACTTCGACTACACCCTGGCTGACGGCGGCGTGCGCAAGAGCATTGCCGATTGGATGAAACTGGGCATTCAGCTGCCACCGGGCGCGAGTATGCCGCCGAACGTCGACCAACTGTCCGCCGCCCTGCTGCTACCGGCAGGCTACCGTGGCCCGGCGTTCCTGGTGCTGGATAACTTCCGCGCGATCCTCAAGTACAACAACTCGTCGTCCTATGCACTGGCAGTGGGTCTGTTGTCGGAGCGCTTTGGCGGCGGTGGTGTGATTCGTGGCGATTGGCCAAAGGATGAACTGCCACTGAGCCGTTCCCAGCGCATTGACCTGCAGACGGCGCTGAGCGCCAATGGCTACGACGCCGGCAACCCGGATGGGATTATTGGCGCAAACACGCGCAAGGCGATTCGGGCGGCGCAGCAGACGCTGGGCTGGCCGGCGGATGGGTATCCGACGGTGAAATTGCTGGAGTCGCTGCAAAACCGATAGATCCGCGTATGGCGACTACCGCAATCGGGTGCTTGCCCCCGATTGCGGTGTCTCAAACGCCAACAGACTCAGGACCTGAGCACCACATCCTGCTCCAACACCACCCGCTGCTCCCCCGCATCCAACCGTACCAATGCGCCCATCGGCAGCGTCAGGTTCGGATCGCAATGCCCGCTGCGCCAGCCGGCCAGTACCGGTATGCGCAACGGCTCGAACGTCTGCTTCAGCAGGCGCTCCAGCGCAACGTTATCCACACCCGCCACATCCCCTGCCAGCACACCCGCGACCTGCGCCAACTTGCCCGCCAGACGCAGGTGGGTCAGCAGACGGTCAATGCGGTAGATCGGCTCATTGACGTCTTCGATAAACAGGATGATGCCTTCAGCGTCGATTTCGTAAGGCGTCCCCATGACCGCCGCAATCATCGACAGGTTACCCCCCAGCAAGCGCCCACGGGCAATGCCAGGCTCAATCGTGGTCAGCGGGTACGCCACCGGGTGCGCCAGCACACTGCCGGCGCCCAGCTGGCCGCGCAGAAGGCCGAACAATGATGACTCGGTAGGTTGTTGTTTGCCGCCGAGCAGGTCGGCATTGAGCATCGGCCCGTGGAAGGTCACGAAACCGGCGTAACGGTTGATTGCCAGGTGCAGGGCGGTGATGTCGCTATAGCCGACGAACGGCTTGGGATTGGCACGCAGCAGGTCGAAATCCAGCGCGTCGAGCAGCCGTGGTGTGCCGTAACCACCGCGCAGACAGAAGATAGCGTCGATGTGCGGATCGGCAAAAGCCGCGTGCAGGTCACGCAGGCGCACTGCATCGCTGCCGGCGAGGTAGCCGTCGCGTTCATAGACTCCGGGGAAAATTCGCAGATCGTAGCCGCGCGTACGCATCCATTGGCCGGCCTTTTCTACGTCCAGCACGGCGGGGCCGGCGGGGGCGATCAGGGCGATGGTGCCTTCAGAACGAAGGGCTGGAACGGCTGCAGTCATACACAACTCTCCCTAACTAACGCAGAACGAAATGTGGGAGGGGGCTTGCCCCCGATAGCGGTAGATCAGCCAGCACATGTAGCGACTGACATACCGCAATCGGGGGCAAGCCCCCTCCCACACTGGATCTAAACCCCTATCAGGAAACCAGGCTAGCCTTGACCAGCTTGGCCTGCTCGTCGGCGTGGTACGAAGAGCGTACCAACGGGCCCGAGGCGACGTTCTTGAAGCCCATCTTGTAACCTTCTTCGGCGAACCAGGCGAAGGTGTCCGGGTGCACAAAACGCTGCACCGGCAAATGGCTGCGCGACGGTTGCAGGTACTGGCCCAGGGTCAGCATGTCGATGTCGTGTTCGCGCATGCGCTTCATGACTTCGATCACTTCTTCATCGGTCTCGCCCAGGCCCAGCATCAAGCCGGATTTGGTCGGGATGTGCGGCATCATCTGCTTGAATTTCTGCAGCAGGGTCAGCGACCACTGGTAGTCCGAACCTGGACGCGCGGCCTTGTACAGGCGTGGCACGGTTTCCAGGTTATGGTTGAACACATCCGGCGGCTCGGCAGCGGTGATTTCCAGCGCGACGTCCATACGGCCACGGTAGTCCGGCACCAGGGTCTCGAGCATCACGTTCGGCGACAATTTGCGGATTTCGCGGATGCAGTCGGCAAAGTGCTGGGCACCGCCGTCGCGCAGGTCGTCACGGTCAACCGAGGTGATCACCACGTATTTGAGTTTCAGGTCGGCGATGGCGATGGCCAGGCTTTCCGGTTCGTTGACGTCCAGTGGCTTCGGCCGGCCATGGCCGACGTCGCAGAACGGGCAACGACGGGTGCAGATGTCACCCATGATCATGAAGGTGGCGGTGCCGCCGGAGAAGCATTCGCCCAGGTTCGGGCAGGACGCTTCTTCGCACACGCTGTGCAGCTTGTGTTTGCGCAGCAAGGCCTTGATACGGTCGACTTCCGGCGAAACCGGGATGCGCACGCGGATCCAGTCGGGCTTTTTCGGCAACTCGGTGGTCGGGATGATCTTGACCGGGATGCGTGCAACCTTCTCGGCGCCGCGCAGCTTGACGCCGGCTTCCACCTTGGCACGCGGGGCCGGGGCCGGACGCTCGGTGATGTCCAGCGTCGGGATCATGGTTTGCACTGCATCAGTAGTCATAATCAGTCGATTCCGCCCGTGAGGGTCGTCTGCTCAGCATAGTCGAGGTGTTTGACGAGCTGCGCACGCAGCCGGGCACTTACCTCGGCAAATTTAATCGGTGTGGCGTGGTCGCTCAGTTGGGTCATCGCCAGCCCGGCATAACCGCACGGGTTGATCCGCCGGAACGGTGCCAGGTCCATGTCCACGTTCAGGGCCAGGCCATGAAAGGAACAACCGTGGCGAATGCGCAAACCGAGGGACGCGATTTTCGCGCCATCCACATACACACCGGGTGCATCGGGCTTGGCCGCGGCACTCACGCCGTAACTGGCCAACAGCTCGATCAGGCAAGCCTCCATACGGCTCACAAGGTCGCGCACGCCAAAACCCAGCTTGCGCACGTCCAGCAGCAGGTACGCCACCAGTTGACCGGGCCCATGGTAAGTCACTTGGCCACCTCGGTCGACCTGCACCACCGGAATATCCCCCGGCAGCAGCAGATGTTCGGCTTTGCCGGCCTGGCCCTGGGTGAACACCGGCGGGTGCTCCACCAGCCAGATTTCATCGGGTGCCGAAGTGCCGCGTTCATTCGTGAACCGCTGCATGGCATGCCAGACGGGCTCGTAGTCCATCCGGCCGAGCTCGCGAAAGCCCAGGACCTGTGACATCACAGCACCATGTGCACGAAGCCGGTGGCCCGCAGTTCGCTATTGATGTCGTAGAGCTGGTCTTGACCGGTCGCAACGATGTGCAACTGGATCGTGGTGTACTTACCGTTGGTGCTCGAACGCTCGTCCACCCGGTTGTCATTGATCGTCGCGTGTTTACGCACGATATCCAGAATCTTGTCTTTGTTGCCTACACCGGTATCGCTGATCACCTTGACGGGATAATCCGTCACCGGGAATTCGATCTTTGGCGCCTTTACTTCTTTATCGGTCATGGCAGAACGGCCTCGTAAGCGGTAAGCCGTGGCGACGGCAAAGCCCCGCGTCGGATCAACGCGGGGCTTTGCAGGTGCACACAATCAGTTGAACAAGCCGTAGAAGAATAGACGGATGCTATCCCACACGCGGCGGAAGATACCACCTTCGTCGACGGCGTCCAGCGCGATCAGGTCGGCGCTGTGTACCACCTTGTCGTCCAGCTTCACTTCGACTTTACCGATCACGTCGCCCTTGGCGATGGGTGCAACCAATTGCGGGTTCATGGTCATGCTGGCAGCGAGCTTTTTCAGCTGGCCTTTAGGCATGGTCAGGGTCAGGTCTTCAGCCAGGCCGGCCTTGACTTGCGAAGTCGCGCCTTTCCACACCGGCGCGGTCGCCAGTTCAGCACCCTTCTGGTAGAAGGTCTGGGTTTCGAAGAAGCGGAAACCGTAGGTCAGCAGTTTTTGCGTCTCGGCCGCACGGGCCTGCTCGCTATTGGTGCCGAAGACTACGGCGATCAGGCGCTGGCCATCACGTACCGCAGACGACACCATGCAGTAGCCGGCTTCTTCGGTGTGGCCGGTTTTCAGGCCGTCGACGGTCTTGTCGCGCCACAGCAACAGGTTGCGGTTAGGCTGCTTGATGTTGTTCCAGAAGAACTCCTTCTGGGAGTAGATCGCATAGTGAACCGGGTCGATACGAATGATCGCGCGCGCCAGGATCGCCATGTCGTGAGCCGACGAATAGTGCTCAGGGTTTGGCAGGCCGGTGGGGTTCATGAAGTGGCTGTTGGTCATGCCCAGGTCGGCCACGGTTTTGTTCATCATGTCGGCGAATGCGTCTTCGCTGCCGGCGATGTGCTCGGCCAGGGCGACGCTGGCGTCGTTACCGGACTGGATGATGATGCCGTGCAGCAGGTCGCTGACGGTGACTTGCGAGCCCACCTTGATGAACATCCGCGAACCGCCGGTACGCCAGGCGTTTTCGCTGACGGTCACTGGGTCGTTTTCGCCGATCTGGCCGCGACGGATTTCCAGGGTCGCGATGTAGGCGGTCATCAGCTTGGTCAGGCTGGCCGGTGGCAGGCGCTGGTCACCGTTGCTCTCGACCAGCACGTTGCCACTGGCGGCATCCATGAGGACCCAGGACTTGGCAGCCAGTTGCGGTGAAGCCGGCACCATTTCAACCGCCCAGGCGGCCGGGGTGATGATCAGCGAGATAAGCAGGCACGTGCGTTTGGCTAAGGTGGTGATGTTCATCCGTCTCTCGAAATTGCTTATGGAAACTTGCCCTCGCGGGCAAAACTTATTCAGACAGCCCGCTACCAGACTGTCACGTGTTCGGTTGCACGCTCACCCCTTGCCCCTGGGTTTTTATTGTTCAACGAGCCAACAACCACGGCTCATACCCGCGCACGGACCTGAGCCATCAATCCTTTTTTATTCAGCGGTGACCACGCTGGGTTGCCCCAGGTTGGCCAGACGCACGCTGTTCTGCACTTGTGCAACCTCGCTCGGCGAACCGATCGGGCCCATACGCACACGGTGCAACGTTTGCTGGTTACGCACGATGGAGCTGATAAACACTGGCGCGCTGACCATGCTGCTGAGCTTGGACCTTAACAGTTCTGCCGCATCCGGGTTGGCGAAAGCGCCCACTTGCAGGTATTGCCCGCCCGCGACCGCGGCGCCTGGCGCCGCATGGGGCACGACCACGGTATCCGGTGCATGCTGCTGCGGTGGCGGTGTCCACTGTTCGATCTTGCCGGTTGATGCCGTCACTTGCGGCTGCGCACTCTGGGGCTCGTTGAGCATCAACGGCGCTGGTTTGCCACGCTGGGCCCAGTACTGCGCCGGATCGATGCCTTCGACCTTGACCCGCGCGGTACCGATTTCGGCATAGCCGAGTTTTTTGGCGGCGGCGTAGGACAAGTCGATGATGCGATCCGAATAGAACGGTCCACGGTCGTTGACCCGCAGGATTACCGTGCGGTTGTTGTCCAGGTTGGTCACGCGGACATAGCTGGGCAGCGGCAGGGTCTTGTGGGCCGCGCTCATGCCGTACAGGTCGTAGACCTCGCCGTTAGCGGTGTTCTGACCGTGGAACTTGGTGCCATACCAGGACGCCGTGCCCGATTGCACGTAGGTCTTGGAGTCCTGCAACGGGAAGTAGGACTTGCCCAGCACCGTATAGGGGTTGGCCTTGTATGGGCCGGTGTGCAGGGTCGGCGTGGCATCCGGGATCTTCGACACGTCGACATCCCACCACGGCGCGCCGTCTTTGTGCGCGCGGTTGATGTCCAGTCCTGGCTGGGAACGCACAGCCGTGCCGCCGGACTTCTGTACCGGGCCACGGCTGGTGGAACAACTGACGACGAGCAGGGACAACGCGGCGAACGCCACCAGCTTGAGCGGTTGATTGAACGGCGATGCCCGCATTACTTGTTGCCCCGTGCTTGGACCAGCATGTCTGACAGCTGATGCACGGCCATGGCGTACATCACACTGCGGTTATAACGCGTGATTGCGTAGAAATTCTTCAGGCCCATCCAGTATTCAGGGCCGTTTTCACCTTCGAGGCGGAACGCCGTCACCGGCATATCGTCGCGTGGCGCATTCTGACTCGACCAGCCCAGCGCCCGCAACTCCCCAACCGTCTTGGCCGGCTCGATGCCCTGGGTCAGGCCTTCATCGGCGTGCTCCCCGGTGACATCGGCGCGGATCACCACCGGCTCGCCACCGACCCAGCCATGGCGCTTGAAGTAGCTGGCCACACTGCCGATGGCATCGTCCGGGTTGCTCCAGATATTGATGTGCCCGTCGCCGTCGAAATCAACCGCGTAGGCGCGAAAGCTGCTCGGCATGAACTGCGGCAAGCCCATCGCACCGGCGTAGGAGCCTTTGAGGGTCAGCGGGTCGACCTGCTCTTCACGGGCCAACAGCAGGAACTCACGCAGTTCCTTGCGGAAGAAGTCGGCGCGCGGCGGGTAATCGAAGCCCAGGGTAGACAGGGCGTCGATCACCCGGTAACTGCCGGTATTGCGCCCGTAGAAGGTTTCAATGCCAATGATCGCGACAATCACCTGGGCCGGCACGCCGTATTCCTGCTCGGCGCGGGCCAATACGGCCTCGTGCTGGCGCCAGAAGTCCACACCCCGGGCCACGCGGGCGTCGGTGAGGAACATAGGGCGATATTCGCTCCACTGTTTCACGCGCTCAGCGGGGCGAGAGATAGCATCGAGGATCGCCTGCTTGCGCTGCGCTTCGCGAAACACGCCCATCAGCTGTTCACCGGCGAAACCGTAGTCGCGGGTCATTTCACCGACGAACTCGGCGACCTGGGGTGAGCCATCGTAGTCACCGGCCTGCGCCTCCTGCGTTGCGCCCAGCAGCCCAATCAGGCCCATCCAGGACGCATGCCGAGTCGCCCAGCCGCGCATTACTTGCATTGACATCTTCACCTTATTCAAACCTGTGCGATCCACTTGCGATGCGTATGAATCGACATCAAAACCCCAAACGCTGACAGCAATGTCACCAGCGAAGTTCCGCCGTAGCTAATGAACGGCAACGGCACCCCAACCACCGGCAGCAGGCCACTGACCATACCGATGTTGACGAAAACGTAAACAAAAAAAGTCATGGTCAGGCTGCCGGCGAGCAATTTGCCGAACAGCGTCTGCGCCTGTGCGGTAATCACCAGGCCACGACCAATCAATAACAAATAGATCAGCAACAACGCGCAAATGCCTACCAGGCCGAACTCTTCGCCCATCACCGCAATAATGAAGTCGGTGTGGCTCTCGGGCAAAAAGTCCAAATGCGACTGGGTGCCCAGCAGCCAGCCCTTGCCAAATACACCGCCGGAACCGATGGCCGCCTTCGACTGGATAATGTTCCAACCGGTGCCAAGCGGGTCGCTTTCGGGATCGAGGAAAGTCAGGATTCGCTGCTTCTGGTAGTCGTGCATAAAGAAGAACCACATGGCCACGGCCACCGGTACTGTCGCCGCCAGCACGCTGAGGATCCAGCGCCAGCGCAACCCGCCCATGAACAGCACGAACGCACCGCCAGCCAGGATCAGCAGCGACGTGCCGAGGTCAGGCTGGCGCACGATCAGAATGAACGGCACCCCGATCAGGATCAGGCTGATCCCCACATGCTTGAGCTGCGGCGGTAAGGTGCGCTTGGACAGGTACCAGGCGATAGTCGCCGGCATCAGGATCTTCATGAATTCCGACGGCTGGAAGCGAATCACCCCCGGAATGTTGATCCAGCGGGTCGCGCCCATGGCGTTGTGGCCCATGACGTCCACCACCACCAGCAGCAATACGCCGGCGACATAGCCGAGCGGCACCCAGCGCGCCATGAAACGCGGCTCCAGCTGGGCGATCACGACCATGGATAACAGGCCCAGGCCGAACGACGACGCCTGCTTGATCAGCAAGTCCCAGTTCTTGCCGCTGGCCGAATACAGCACGAACAGGCTGCCGGCCGCCAGGGTCAGCAGCAGGATCAGCAACGGACCATCAATGTGCATGCGCTGCAGCAGCGTGGCGCGACGACGCATCACATCCTCGCTGGAGAGGATGCGGTCAAAATTACTCTTCACTGGCCGTAACCTCTGGGGTTGAAGGGGGGCCGCCATATTCGGGCTTGAGCCTGCCGTCGTCGGCCAGCAACCAGGCGTCCATCACCTGGCGCACCACAGGCGCCGCCACACCGGAGCCGGACTCGCCGTTCTCGACCATCACCGCCACCACGATTTTCGGGTCGTCGGCCGGGGCAAAACCCACAAACAAGGCGTGGTCGCGGTGGCGTTCCTGGACCTTGGAGCGGTCGTATTTCTCGCCCTGCTTGATCGCGACCACCTGGGCGGTACCACTTTTGCCGGCGATACGGTATTGCGCACCGATCGCCGCCTTGCGCGCGGTACCGCGTGCGCCGTGCATCACCTGCTGCATGCCGTGGTTGACCTTGGTCCAGTCGGACGGGTCGCGCAGCACGATGTCGGGGATGGGGTTTTCATCCAAAGGCTTTTCGCCTTCGATGGTCCGGGCCAGGTGCGGGCGGTTCCAGATGCCTTTGTTGGCCACCAGCGCCGTGGCCTGGGCCAGCTGCAAAGGCGTGGCCTGCATATAGCCCTGGCCGATGCCAAGGATCAGGGTTTCGCCCGGGAACCACGCCTGGCGGCGGGTCGCACGCTTCCACTCCCGCGATGGCATCAGGCCAGGGGATTCTTCGAACATATCCAGGGAGACTTTCTGACCGAGGCCGAACTTGCCCATGTAGGCGGACAAGCGGTCGATCCCCAGCTTGTGGGCCAGGTCGTAAAAATAGGTGTCGTTGGAACGCATGATCGCGGTATCCAGGTCGACATAGCCGTCACCGGTGCGGTTCCAGTTACGGTATTTGTGATCGTAGTTGGGCAGCATGTAGTAACCAGGGTCGTAGACCCGACTCGATGCAGTCACCACACCGGCGTCCAGGCCGGCAATCGCCACCGCCGGCTTGATGGTCGAACCCGGCGGGTACAGGCCGCGCAGTACGCGGTTGAACAGCGGCCGGTCGATGGAATCACGCAGCTCGGCGTAGGCCTTGAAGCTGATCCCGGTGACGAACAGGTTGGGATCGAAACTCGGCTGACTGACCATCGCCAGCACTTCGCCGGTCTTCGGGTCCAGCGCCACCACCGCGCCACGCCGGCCGCCCAGCGCCATCTCGGCCGCTTCCTGCAGCTTGATGTCCAGGCTCAGCACAATGTCCTTGCCCGGCACCGGGTCGGTACGCTTGAGCACCCGCAGCACGCGGCCGCGAGCATTGGTCTCGACTTCTTCGTAACCCACCTGGCCGTGCAACTCGGGCTCGTAGAAACGCTCGATGCCGGTCTTGCCGATATGGTGGGTGCCGCTGTAATTGACGGGATCGAGGCTTTTCAGCTCTTTCTCGTTGATCCGTCCCATGTAGCCGACGGAGTGGGCAAAGTGCGGCCCTTGGGGATAGTGGCGCACCAACTGTGCCACTACTTCCACTCCCGGCAGGCGGAACTGGTTCACCGCGATCCGCGCGATCTGCTCTTCGGTCAGCTCGAACAGGATCGGCACCGGCTCGAATGGCCGACGCCCCTGCTTCATGCGTTTCTCGAAGATCACCCGGTCTTCCGGGGTCAGTTGCAACACCTCGACGATCACATCGAGGACCTGCTGCCAATCACCGGAACGTTCGCGGGTCATGCTCAGGCTGAAGCTGGGCCGGTTATCCGCCACCACCACGCCATTGCGGTCGAAGATCAGCCCACGGGTAGGCGGAATCGGCTGCACATGCACCCGGTTGTTCTCCGACAGCGTGGAGTGATAGTCGTACTGGATCACCTGCAGGAAATACAGGCGCGCAATCAGCACCCCGATCAAACCCACCACCATAAAAGCGCCAAACACCACACGCGCGCGTACTAGACGTGCGTCTTTCTCGTGGTCCTTGATGCGGATCGGCTGGGTCATCGGGAGGGGCGCAGATTATTTGTGGTAAGGGTGCCCGGACAGAACTGTCCAGGCGCGATACAGCTGTTCACCGATCAGGATCCTTACCAACGGGTGCGGCAGCGTCAGCGCCGACAGCGACCAGCGCTGGTCCGCCCGCGCGCAGACTTCCGGCGCCAGCCCTTCGGGGCCGCCGACCATGAAGTTGACGGTGCGCGAGTCCAGGCGCCAGCGATCCAGTTCCACCGCCAGCTGCTCGGTGCTCCAGGGCTTGCCGTGCACTTCGAGGGTGACGATGCGCTCGTTGGGACCGACCTTGGCCAGCATGGCTTCGCCTTCCTGACGGATAAAGCGCGCCACGTCGGCATTCTTGCCCCGGGTGTTGAGCGGTATCTCTACCAGTTCCAGCGACAGCTCGGCGGGCAGACGCTTGGCATACTCGTGCCAGCCTTCTTCCACCCACTTGGGCATGCGTGAACCGACAGCAATCAGACGCAGGCGCACAGCCGTTCCTTATTCCTGGTCTTTGTTGAGCTTGTCGAAGTGCGCGTGGCCCACTTCCGGGCTGTGGTGCTTGCCATCGGCGGCACGGCTCTGCTCGGCGCCTTTCCACAGACGCTCCAGGTCGTAGAACTGACGGGCGTTGGAAGTCATCATGTGAACGATTACGTCGTCCATGTCCAGCAGCACCCAGTCGCTGTCGCCCTTGCCTTCTTCACCCAGCGGCTTCACGCCTTGGGCTTTGACGGCTTCGCGAACCTTGTCCAGCATCGCGCCGATCTGGCGGTTGGAGGTACCGGTGGCGATGATCATGAAGTCGGTGATGCTCTGCTTGTCGCGCACGTCCAGGACCTGGATGTCCTGGGCCTTCACGTCTTCCAGGGCGGCAACGGCGACTTTTACCAGCTCTTCGCCAGCCAGTTCAGGGCCAACGTGGGCTTCAACCGGCAGCGGGGCGCTTTTGAACGTGCCTTTGCGTTTTACTTTGCTTACGTCTTTGTTCGTCATAAAAAACTCGTTTTGCTCGTATGTTCGGGCGCTCGCTGCACGACTGTTCGTGCGTTCAAGCGCGCCTTTTCAGTTCGACGCACGGTAAAGCCCGTGCGCATCGATGTAGGCCAGGACCGCGTCAGGCACCAGGAAACGTACCGACTTCCCGCTGGCCAGCAGTTGACGGATCTGGGTGGCAGACACCGCAAGCGGGGTCTGCCAGACGAATGCAATATTCCCGTTTGGCCCGGTCAGGGCCAAGGGGTCACTTACCGACCGCGCGGCCAGCAGGTTGCGCAAGGCATCCGGCGGTTCGCTGTCGGCATCCGGGCGTTGCAAAACCAGGATGTGGCAGTGCTGGAGGAGTTCCTCCCAGCGATGCCAAGAGGGCAGGCCGCAAAATGCGTCCCAGCCCAAAAGCAGAAACAACTGGTCATCCGCGGCCAACTCGGCGCGCATCAGCTCCAGGGTGTCGACAGTGTAGGACGGTTTATCGCGCTTGAGCTCACGATCGTCCACCACCAGCGGCGGTATGCCCTCTACGGCCAGGCGTACCATTTCCAGGCGCTGCTGCGGCGACACCTGCGGGGTATCGCGATGGGGCGGCCGGAAATTAGGGATCAGGCGCAGCTCATCCAACGCCAAGGCATCCGCGACTTCCAGGGCACTGCGCAAATGGCCGATGTGCACGGGGTCGAAGGTACCGCCGAGCAGCCCGATGCGTTTAGCCATCAAGTGCGCACATGACCGTCGCCGAACACCACGTACTTCTCGCTGGTCAGGCCTTCCAGGCCAACCGGGCCGCGTGCGTGGAGCTTGTCGGTGGAGATGCCGATCTCCGCCCCCAGGCCATACTCGAAGCCGTCGGCAAAGCGCGTCGAGGCGTTGATCATCACCGAAGCGGAATCCACTTCTGTGAGGAAACGCCGGGCGTCGCTGAAATGCTCGGAAACAATGGCGTCGGTGTGCTTGGAGCCGTACTTGTTGATGTGTTCGATGGCCTGGTCCAGGTCGTCGACGATGCGGATCGACAGGATCGGCGCCGTGTACTCGGTGTACCAATCCTCTTCGGTGGCTTCGATCACGTCCGCGCCCAACAGGACACGGGTGCGTTCGCAACCGCGCAGTTCCACACCCTTGTCACGGTAGATGGCAGCCAACGGCGGCAGCACGCGCTCGGCAATGCCGACGTGCACCAGCAGGGTTTCCATGGTGTTGCACGGCGCGTAGCGGTGGGTCTTGGCGTTGTCGGCGATGCGGATCGCCTTGTCGATGTCGGCGGCGATGTCGATGTACACGTGGCAGACGCCGTCCAGGTGCTTGATTACGGGCACCTTGGCATCGCGGCTGACGCGCTCGATCAGGCTCTTGCCACCGCGCGGTACGATCACGTCGACGAATTCCGGCAGGGTGATCAGCGCGCCGACAGCGGCACGGTCGGTGGTTTCGACCACTTGCACCACGTCGGCCGGCAACTCGGCCACGGCCAGGCCCTGCTGGATGCAGGCGGCAATGGCGCGGTTGGAATTGATCGCCTCGGAACCGCCACGCAGGATGGTGGCGTTACCCGACTTGAGGCACAGGCTCGCGGCGTCGATGGTCACGTTCGGGCGCGACTCATAGATGATGCCGATCACGCCCAGGGGCACGCGCATCTTGCCGACCTGGATACCGGACGGCAGGTAACGCATATCGCGGATTTCACCGATGGGGTCAGGCAGCTTGGCCACCTGACGCAAACCTTCGATCATGTCGTCGATGCGTGCCGGGGTCAGCGCCAGGCGGTCCAGCAGGGCGGGCTCGAGGCCATTGGCGCGGCCGTTGGCCAGGTCCAGTTCGTTGGCGGCAGTCAGCTCGGAGCGCGAAGCGTCCAGAGCATCGGCGGCGGCCAGCAGGGCACGGTTCTTCTGCGCGGTGCTCGCACGGGCGATCAACCGCGAGGCCTGACGGGCAGCGCGACCCAGGCGGGTCATGTAGTCAAGAACGGACTCAGTCATGGTCAGGGAGTCTTGGCAAAGAGGAAAGCGGCAGATTATAGCTGTGACGCCGCCCGACTGACAGCGGTGAGGGGCGGAAGGTCGAAATGAACTGTAAAAACCTGGGGTTCAGCCGTAATTAAGGTGGGAGTTGTTATTATTCCGTCACATTTAGCCGTATTAACCCTAGACCACCATGCCCAGTTCGTCGCCCCAACTCCCAGCCAGCGCCCTGCCCGACAGCTTCTTCGACCGTGATGCGCAAATACTCGCGCGAGATTTGCTCGGAAAAGTCATACGCCATCGTGTCGGCGATATCTGGCTTTCGGCACGAATTATTGAAACCGAAGCCTATTACGTGGCAGAAAAAGGCAGCCACGCCTCACTTGGCTACACAGAAAAGCGTAAGGCTTTGTTTCTGGATGGTGGGCATATCTATATGTACTACGCCCGTGGCGGGGATTCGCTGAACTTCAGCGCTCAGGGGCCGGGCAATGCCGTGCTGATCAAATCGGCCTATCCATGGGTCGATGAAACCTCCGGGCCCGCCAGCCTGGCGCAGATGCTACTGAACAACCCGAATGCCGATGGCAGCCCGCGCGCGTCGCAAAAGCTGTGTGCCGGCCAGACGTTGCTGTGCAAGGCGCTGGGCCTGAAGGTGCCGATGTGGGATGCCAAGCGCTTTGATCAAGAATTGCTCTATGTGGAAGACGTCGGCCAGACACCGACGCACATCATCCAGACCACCCGATTGGGCATCCCCAGCGGCCGTGACGAGCACTTGATGTACCGCTTCGTCGATGCTGGCTATGCGCCCTATTGCACGCGGAACCCACTGCGCCGGGGCCAGGTCGAAGGCCGCGACTACTTTTTGATTTGAATCTGTGGCGTTGGAGTGAAGATTTATGGGCCAGTGGCTCGATAGCATTACCGGCTGGCTGACCCTCAACCCGCAATGGCTGGCGGCGGCGGTGTTTATCGTCGCGTGCGTGGAATGCCTGGCCATTGCCGGACTGATCGTGCCGGGCACGGTGTTGCTGTTTGCCATTGCGGCACTGGCTGGCAGCGGCGCCTTGTCCCTGAGTGAAACCCTGCTGATGGGGTTCCTGGGAGGCTTGTTGGGCGACGGGGTTTCCTACTTCCTGGGGCGACACTTCCATCAGAACATCCGCCGCCTGCCAGGCCTGCGTCACCACCCGCAATGGATGAACGGCGCGGAAACCTACTTCCACAAATACGGCATCGCCAGCCTGCTGGTGGGCCGCTTCATCGGGCCATTGCGGCCGATGCTGCCGATGGTCGCCGGGATGTGCGACATGCCGTTCCCGCGTTTCGCCCTGGTCAGCCTGCTGGCAGCAGCGGGTTGGTCGGTCGCCTACCTGCTGCCGGGCTGGGCGACCGGCGCTGCATTCCGCTTGCCATTGCCGGAAGGGTTCTGGCCTGAGGCGGGGGTTGTTACAGCCTGCCTGGCGGTCATGCTGGGGCTGAGTCTGAACACCAGCGTGCGCGGCCATCGTCGCGCGACCTTGTGGATAGGTTGCGCCAGCCTGACGTTGTTGATCGCCCTGTTTATCGGCTATACCCACCTGGACGACTTCGACCACGGCCTGAGTGCGCTGGTGCAGGAGCATCGCAGCCCCTGGCTGGACCAGACCATGGTGATGGTGACCCAGTTGGGCGAGTTCAAGAAAATGTTCTTCGCCAGCGCCGTATTCACGGGTCTGCTGCTACTGGCGCGGCAATGGCGTCATGCCATGTTTGTCGGTGCAACTCTGGCCGGGGCGGCGGTGATCAATACCGGGACCAAACTGTTTTTCGCCCGCGGCCGCCCGGAAATCCTCACCGACCCATTGACCAGCTTCAGCATGCCCAGCGGCCACGCCTCTGGTGCGTTTGCGTTTTTTCTGGCGTTGGCGGTGCTGGCCGGTCGCGGACAACCCACGCGCCTGCGCCTGACCTGGATGCTGCTGGGCTGTATTCCTGCGGCCTTCATCGCGCTGTCACGGGTCTACCTCGGCGCCCATTGGCCCACCGACATCCTGGCTGGCACGCTGCTGGCAATGACCGTCTGTGCATTCAGCCTCACCGTCTGCCAGTACCGCAGCCCATTGCCGCCGATGCCGCAGAAGGCCTGGTGGCTGGTATTACCCGCCGTGGTGGCGGTGCTCGGTTTCATTGCCTTTACCGGCACCCCCCACGCGCTGCTCAGGTACGCCTACTGATCCTGGGCCGGGCCGAGCCAATCAACTGGCGCGGCGCGGCGTTCAATACACCGCTCGCGTCGCTCCAGCAACATCTCATCAGCTATTTCCGCGGCGCGTTCAGCGATGTATTCCGGACCGCGCTTGGCGTCCAACCGCAGCAATTGCGCGGCAATACTGCCAAAAAAAGCGTCCCAGGCTGCCTGCTCCGATTGCACTAGCCGAATCATGTTCATCCCCGATCATTGTTGAGTGATCGGCGACTATTTCAGCCCACGCACCGGGAGCAACGAAGAAACATCTGAAAGTGGTGCAGGACTGATCCGAAACTCAGGTGAACAACTCACCCTGAAGTTCATCGAGCAGCATCTGGATCGCATCCAGCCGCTGCTGCGGGTCGTCGAGTTGCAGCAGGTCGATCTTGTCGGCCTCGGTGAACGGCAACAGATAAGCCAGTTGATTGCCCAAGGCTTGCTGGCCATCGGCATGGGTGCCCATGTCCAGCGACGCGACCATCGGATGTTCGGCCAGGGCCTGGAGCAAAGCCAGCAGGTCGGCATCCTCTTCTTCCAGCGCCTGGTCCGGCAGTTCTTCCAGCCATTGCACCTCGGCTACCAGCAACTGGTCCTTCTGCACCCCGGCGTCACGCACGCGGAAGCGCCGCCCGCCTTCGACGCGAATCCCCAGCAGGCCGTTGTCCTGCTGCTTGAAGTCGCGAATCAACGCTTCGCAGCCGATCAGCGCATAGCCATCCGGGGCCATGCCCACCTCCTTGCCATCGAGGATGCACACCACGCCGAAGCTTTCGCCCTTTTTCATGCAGCGGCTGATCATGTCCAGGTAGCGCGCCTCGAACAGTTGCAGGTCGAGGGTGCAGCCAGGGAACAGCACGGTATTGAGGGGGAACAGCGCCAGACTCATAAAGGCTTCCTTAAACCCGGTTTAAACAATCACTGACACGGCCAGCGGCAGGAATACCGCTGTGGCTACGCCCATCAGACTCATGGCCAGCGCCGCAAAGGCGCCACACTCTTCGCTTTCCTGCAGGGCCACCGAGGTGCCGACGGCGTGGGCAGTCATGCCCAGCGCCATGCCACGCGCCTCGGGACTGTACACCCCAAGACGCGAGAGTAACGCCGGGCCAACCATTGCGCCCACCACCCCGGTGATCAGCACAAACACTGCCGCCAAGGCTGCCACACCGCCGATCTGCTCGGCCACCAGCATGGCAATCGGCGATGTCACCGACTTCGGTGCCATGGTCATCAACATCCTGTGTTCGGCGCCGAACCCCCAACCCAGCAGTACGCACAGGCCGGTGGCCAGCACGCCGCCTATCACCAGCGTAGTAAAAATCGGCCAGAACAATTGGCGAATCCGCCGCAGGTTCAGATAGAGCGGCACCGCCAGGGCCACCGTCGCCGGGCCCAGCAGGATCCCCATGATCTCCGTGCTCTTGCGGTACTCGGCGTAGCTCAGGCCGCACGTGAGCAACACGCCGATCACCAGCAGCATGGAGACCAGCACCGGTTGCAGGAAAATCCAGCGGGTTTTCTCAAAACCCGCCAGCACCAGCTGATAGGCGCCCAGGGTGATACCGATACCGAACAGCGGGTGATGAATCACAGCCGTCCACGCGCCGTGCCAGTCGAAGATCATTGATCCTTCTCCTTGCGCTTGACCATGCGTTCCATCAACAACCCGACAAAGCCCATGGCGATCACCAGCGACAACACCAGTGCACCGACGATGGCCCAGAAATCAGCGGCAATATCCTTGGCATACACCATCACCCCCACCGCCGGCGGTACCAGCAGCAACGGCAAGTAGCGTAACAAGCTACTGGCCGCCAGGCTCAGGGGCTCGCCGACTTCGCCACGCCAGATCAGGAAACCGAGCATCAACAACAGGCCGATGATCGGCCCCGGCAGTACCGGCACCAGCAAATGATTGATCGCCGTGCCGATCAATTGAAACAGCACCAGCCATGTCAGACCGCGTAACAGCATCCGTTCTCTCCCCCTCAAGACCCGCCCGCATTATAAGCATGCCCGCCCTATGCCCCGGCATTCGCCAAAAGCATGGTGGGTTGACCAGGCTGGATGCCCATGATGATCTACATTGGTTCTTTGTAACCCCAAAAAACAGAACCGATGAACCAAGGAGAGACGCAATGCCCTATGTACCCGTAGCGCAGCTCAAAGACTATGTCGGCAAGGAACTGGGACGTTCCGAATGGCTCACCATCGACCAGGCGCGCATCAACCTGTTCGCCGAAGCCACCGGCGATCATCAGTTCATCCACGTCGACCCGGTCAAGGCCGCGCAAACCCCGTTCGGCAGCACCATCGCCCACGGTTTCCTGTCGCTGTCACTGATGCCCAAGCTGATGGAAGACATCCTGATCGTGCCCGAAGGCCTGAAGATGGCGGTCAACTACGGCCTGGACAGCGTGCGTTTCATCCAGCCGGTGAAGGTCAATTCCAAGGTGCGCCTGAACGTGACCCTCACCGATGTTACCGAGAAAAAGCCCGGCCAGTGGTTGCTCAAGGCCACCGCCACCCTGGAAATCGATGGCCAGGAAAAACCCGCTTACGTTGCCGAGTCGTTGTCGCTCTACTTCGTGTAAGCCCATCCCTGTGGCGAGCCACTGAAACTCGCCACAGGGTATGTAAATTTATGTATGAAACTCGCAGCTGCGGCATACTCGGCGCTCAAATATCCGGATCCCGCTATGCGCCCACTCGCCCCCCTTGCCCTTGCCCTGTTGCTCACCGCTTGCGGAGACGGCGAATCGCTGTTGCCGCCCGATGCGCGCCTGCCCGATGGCGGCCGTTACCGGGGCGATGTGGTCAATGGCTTGCTGCAAGGCCAGGGGCGCGTGGATTACCCCAACGGCAGTTGGTACGCCGGGCAGTTCGACAAAGGCCAGTGGCACGGCCAGGGCGAATGGCATGGCAGCAACGGCGAAATCTATAAAGGCCAGTTCCAGCAAGGCCTGTTCGACGGCCAGGGCAGCCTGACCACAGCCGGCAGCCACTATGTGGGCGGGTTCAAGAACGGTCGGCGCAACGGCGAAGGCACCCTCAAAGAAGGGCAGATGACCTATCGCGGCGAATTCAAGGACGACCAGTATTCCGGCCTCGGCCGCCTGGAACTGGCCGACGGCAGCCAGTATCAGGGCCAGTTCGCCCACGGCAAGCCGAACGGCGAAGGCCAGCGCAATGACGACAGCGGCAACCAGTTCAGTGGCCACTTCGTCGACGGCCAGTTGGAGGGCAACGGTACCTTCAACAGCGCGGACGGCGACATCTATGTCGGCCAGTTCAAACAGAACCAACTCAACGGCAAGGGCCGTTATGAAAACGCCGATGGCGACGTGTGGATCGGCCAGTTCAAGGAAGGCGCACTCAGCGGCAAGGGCGAGTTGATCGGCGTCGACGGCAGCCACTACGTCGGCCAGTTCAGCGATTGGCGCTTTACCGGCGAAGGCCGCCTGAACCTGACCGACGGCAGCTTCTACATTGGTGGCTTCGACAGCGACAACTATCAAGGCCGCGGCACCCTGGTACTCACCGACGGCACCGTACAGGCCGGCACGTGGGTCAACGGCATGCGCGTGCGTGATGCCGACGGCAAGCTGTTGCCCGATCCGCTGGAAATCGGCGTACTGGCCCAGGGTCGCCTGTTGGACGCCGCCCTCGCCGCCGTGCCCGTCTCTACCCCGGCCGTGGAGCTGTACACCTTGGCCGTGGCCGGCGACGGCAAACAGAGCGTGTTCCTGCGCGAAGCCGATTACGTCAGCAATATGCTCGCCACCCGCTTCGGCGCACGTGGGCAGATCCGCCTGGTCAACCACCGCGACCATATCGCCGACCGGCCACTGGCCACCCGCGAAAGCCTGCGCCGTGCCGTGCAAACCCTGGCCGAGCGCACCGGCCCGGAAGACCTGGTGTTTATCTACCTGACCAGCCACGGCACCCACGAACACGAGCTGGTGCTGGACCAACCACGCATGGAACTGGCCGATCTGCCCGCCGATGAGCTGGCCGCCGTGCTCGCGCCGCTGAAAAACCGCGACAAGATCGTCGTGATTTCAGCTTGCTACTCCGGCGGCTTCATCCCCGTGCTCAAAGACGAGCGCACCCTGATCATGACCGCCTCGCGCGCCGACCGCGTGTCCTTCGGTTGTTCCGAAGAAGCCGACTTCACCTACTTCGGCGACGCCCTCTTCGCCCAAGCCTTCAACCAGACCGACGATTTGCAGCAAGCCTTCAAGCTGGCGCAGTTGCATGTGAGCGAACGCGAACAGGCAGACAACTACGAAGCGTCCGAACCGCAGATCTGGGCCCCCAAAGGCGTGATCGCCCATTGGCAATTATTACGCAAGCAGCAGGCACGAAAGGCGCTGGAAAGCGTCTCAATGAATAGCAAGGAAGCCAAAGGCAACTAAGCTGTAACGTGTAACAAGGGGGAAACACCATGTACCTGACACCTCAGCATATCCTGCTCGCCGGCGCCTCAGGCCTCACCGGCGAACACCTGCTCGATCGCCTGCTCAACGAACCCACCGTGACCCGTGTACTTGCACCCACCCGCAAACCGCTGGCCGAGCACCCGCACCTGGAAAACCCGGTGGGCGACCCAGCGGTGTTCCTGCCGCAACTGAGCGGCCAGGTGGATATTGCCTTCTGCTGCCTGGGCACCACCATCAAGAAAGCCGGTTCGGAAGAGGCTTTTCGTGCCGTCGACCTGGATATGGTCGTAGCCTTTGCCAAGCGCGCGCGGGAGATGGGCGCGCGGCACCTGATCGTGATCAGTGCAATTGGCGCCGATCCGAAATCCTCGGTGTTCTACAACCGGGTCAAAGGGGAAATGGAACAGGCGCTCAAGGCCCAGGACTGGCCGCAGTTGACCATCGTGCGGCCTTCGTTGCTGTTGGGGGAACGGCTGGAGCCCCGTTTGGCCGAGCAACTGGCAGGGCCGCTGTCACGGTTGATTCCCGGGAAATACCACGGCATTGAAGTCTGCGAACTGGCACGGGCCATGTGGCGCCTGGCGCTGGAAGAGCAGGACGGGGTGCGGGTGGTGGAGTCGGACGAACTGCGCAAGCTCGGTAAATAAAGCCGAAAACAAAGCAAAATGTGGGAGGGCCTTGCCCCCTCCCACATTGGTTTTGTGATGCGTTTAAAATCCGGGCTAGAGCCCGCCAGTCGAGTTAAACCCTACCCCCAGCACCGTCAACACTGACAGCGGCAATAACAGCGTGTCGAGCAACGCGCTGGCTGGCAGGTCGACGCCGGGATAGCTGGGCGCCTCGGCACCGAACCGGTCCTTGGCGCAGCAACCTCCGTTCATTGCATACAAATCCAACCGCGTGCCGGCATACACCACCGGCGCGCCGGGCTGCGCGGCGTCCAGGGTACGTGCGGTGGCGCAGCCGGCCAGTTGCAGCGCCAGTATCACCAACAGTGCCTTATTCATCGCTGCTCAAATGATGTTCGCCCCAACGCGGCAGCATGTCCTGAGGGATATTCAACAGGTTGAGAATGCGCGCCACCACGAAATCCACCAGGTCATCGATGGTCTGCGGCTGGTGATAGAAGCCGGGCGACGCTGGCAGGATAGTCCCCCCCAGGTTCGACAGCTTGAGCATGTGTTCCAGATGAATGCTCGAGTACGGCGCCTCACGCGGCACCAGGATCAACTGGCGGCGCTCCTTCAGCGTCACGTCGGCGGCGCGTTCAATCAGGTTGTTGCAAGCGCCCGTGGCAATCGCCGACAACGTCCCCGTGGAGCACGGCACCACCACCATTGCCGCCGGCGCGCCAGAACCCGATGCCACCGGCGACATCCAGTCTTCCTTGCCATAGACCTTGATCTGCCCCGCCGCCGCACCGGTGTACTCGGTGAGAAAGGCTTGCATCATCTGCACCTTGGGGGGCAGCGCGACATCAGTCTCGGTGGCCATCACCAACTGCGCGGCCTTGGAGATCAGGAAGTGCACCTCACGATCCTCACGCACCAGGCAATCCAGCAGGCGCAAGCCATACGGCGCGCCGGATGCGCCGGTCATCGCCAGGGTGACGCGTTCCGGGCCACTCATTTCAGCGCCTCGGCCAGTTTGCCGTGCAAGCCGCCGAAGCCGCCGTTGCTCATGACCACCACATGGGCGCCAGGCTTGGCCTCGTGCTTGACGAACTCAATGATGCCCTCGATGGAATCACAGACTTTCGACGGCACCGTGCACTGCGCCGCAATCGCCGGCAGGTCCCAGCCAAGATTGGCCGGTGCGTACCACACCGCCTGGTCGGCATCGTTAACGCTTTCCGGCAGGCCGTCGCGGTGGGCGCCGAGCTTCATGGAGTTGGAGCGCGGCTCGACGATCGCGATTACCTGGGCATCACCGACACGCTTGCGCAGGCCGTCCAGCGTGGTAGCAATCGCAGTCGGGTGGTGGGCAAAGTCGTCGTAGATGGTAATCCCGTTCACCTCGGCGACTTTCTCCATGCGTCGCTTCACACTCTTGAATGCACTCAGCGCCGCGATGCCCATGGACGGCACCACGCCCACATGGCGCGCGGCGGCCAGGGTGACCAGGGCGTTGGCAACGTTGTGCTGGCCGGTCATGTCCCAATCGACAATGCCTTGGGCTTGACCCTCGAACAGCACTTCAAACCTGGAACCGTCTTCACTGAGCAACTTGACCTGCCATTGCCCACCCGCCCCGGTGGTTTGCACTGGGGTCCAGCAACCCATCTCGATCACACGCTGCAAAGCTGGCTCGGTGGTCGGGTGGATGACCAGGCCTTCGCTGGGAATGGTGCGCACCAAATGGTGGAACTGTCGCTCGATGGCCGCCAAATCTGGAAAGATATCGGCGTGATCGAACTCGAGGTTGTTGAGGATCGCCGTGCGCGGACGGTAGTGGACGAACTTGGAGCGCTTGTCGAAAAAGGCGCTGTCGTATTCGTCGGCTTCAATCACGAAGAAAGGCGTATCGCCCAGACGCGCGGAGACCGAGAAGTTCTGTGGCACGCCGCCGATCAGGAAGCCCGGGCTCATGCCCGCGTGCTCCAGCACCCAGGCCAGCATGCTGCTGGTGGTGGTCTTGCCATGGGTGCCGGCAACGGCCAAGACCCAGCGACCTTGCAGCACATGGTCGGCCAGCCATTGCGGGCCGGACACGTAAGGCAAACCTTTGTTGAGTACGTATTCGACAGCAGGATTGCCACGGGACATGGCATTGCCGATCACCACCAGGTCCGGCACCGGGTCGAATTGCGCCGGGTCGTAACCCTGGGTCAACTCAATACCCTGAGCCTCCAGTTGCGTGCTCATGGGCGGGTAAACATTGGCATCGGAGCCCGTTACATGATGGCCCAGCTCTTTGGCCAGAACCGCCATCGAACCCATGAAAGTGCCGCAGATACCAAGAATATGAATGTGCATAGTCGACCTCGTAAACATCGAGGCAGGTTAGCGCAGGGGGGCGAAAATCGCACTCTTTAGCTGTAGGACCGATCTATGGAGCAGCCCGTGCAATGCCGTGCCGGCGCAGCTTTCTATACAGCGTGTTACGGCTGACACCCAACTGCTCCGCCGTGTGGGTCATGTGCCAGCGTTGTTGCTCCAGGGCCGTGAGCAGGGCGAGTCGTTCGGCGTCCCCCAGGGGCGACTCTGCAAGCCTGGCCTCGGCGACCGGCTGTGGCCGAGCCTGGCGGATCAACGCTGGCAAATCCTCAAGACCGACCCGCCCGTCGTCACACAGCGCTGCCAGCGTACGCAACACCGTGCGCAGTTGCCGGACGTTGCCCGGCCAGGGGTAGGTCAGCAGCGCCGAGCGCGCTGCCGGGTCGAGTTGTACGCTCTGCCCACCCGCCTCCTGCGCCAGCAGGAAATCCAGCAACTGAGGCTTATCGCTGCGCTCACGCAACGCTGGCAAACCGACTTCCAGGCCGTTGAGCCGGTAGTACAAGTCTTCCCGAAAACTTCCGTCCTGCACGCGCTCCAGCAAATTCCGGTGAGTCGCGCTGATAATTCTGACATCAACCGCCTGGGGCTCACCGCCGATGGGCACCACCATGCGGTCCTCCAGCACCCTTAACAGGCGCGTCTGCAGCGCCAACGGCATATCGCCGATTTCATCGAGGAACAGCGTGCCGCCGTCGGCCTGTTGCAACTTGCCCTGCATGCCGTCCTTGCGCGCGCCGGTAAAGCTGCCGCCGCGATAGCCGAACAGTTCGCTTTCGATCAGACTTTCCGGGATGGCGGCACAGTTGAGGGCAACGAAAGCCTTGTCGGCGCGCGGGCTGGCGTGATGCACCGCCTTGGCGAAGGCCTCTTTGCCGGAGCCGGTTTCGCCGTTGATCAGCAAGGGCACATCACGCTCGAATACCCGCAGCGCTTTCCGGAAGTCACTCTGCAGTGTCGGGTCGCCCAGGCAGATACCGGCCAGGCGCACGGCCTCAGGCTTGACGATGGGCGCAGGCACACTGCGCGATTGACCGCGCAAAGCCGCGAACAAGTGCCGGCCATCCCGCGTGCGCAATGGCCAACTGGCGGTGGCATTGGCACTGGCGCGACCGAGCAGTTGGTCCAGGGAACACTCGAAAAACGCCTCCACCGGTTGCCCCATCAAGCCACCCCGAACCTGCCCCAGCAGGTTGAGTGCGCTCTGGTTGACGGCACAAATCCGGCCCTCGCCGTCAAACGCCAGCAGCCCTTCACTGAACAGGCCCACCGACTCGGCCTGCAGATGAAAGCGCAGCAGCCAATGGTTTTCGAAGTGACGCAGGAAGTAGCAACTCTCGATCATCTTCGCCGACAGGTTGACCAGCGCCATGGTGTGGAATTGGCTCTGGCGCGACACCTCCTCACGGGCCGACGACACGTCCAGCACCGCCAGCAGGTCGCCATGGGGGTCGAATACCGGGCTCGCCGAACAGGTCAGTCCAGTGTGGCGCCCACGAAAATGTTCGTCGCGATGAATGGTCAACGACTGGCGTTCCACCAGGCAGGTGCCGATGCCGTTGGTGCCCTCGCACGCTTCGCTCCAATCCGCACCGAGCCACAACCCGGCGCGTTCGAAAATCTTGCGCTCGGACGGCGCCGTGACACAGTTGAGGATCACCCCACGCGCATCGGTCAGCAGCACCGCATGGCCAGCGCCCGACAGCTGCTGGTGCAGGCTGTTCATCTCGCTGCCAGCGATATGCAGCACCTGTTGCAGGCGCTCACGGCTTTCCAGCAGGCGGCCATGCTCAAGCACAGTGGGGGCAATGGTTTGCGCAGGGTCGAGGTGGTAGTCCTCCAGGCAGCGCAGCCAGGAACGGGCGATGGACGGGTCGCTGGACGGATCGCGCCCGCGCGCCACGGTGAGGACTTGCTGGGCATGGCGACTGAAATGATCGTTATGCATGTTCTTATTATTCTCCCTGCGTGAGAGCAACCAGCATCCCCCAGGCACCCAGCCAATGCAATCCCGGACCGACCCGCCGGTCACAGCGTGTACCGTTTATGGCACAAACTGTCACAGCGCCTGTACCACCCGTGTCACAGCAACGCTTTGCAACAAACCCCAACCCCTTGATTTCCCTGGCCTGCGAAGCAGTGGCCCAACCTTTGCTCTACGCTTTATCAAGCGCTTGCGCGCTGCACTCCAATAAACATAAAAGCCAGGAGATACCCACCATGCGTTACGCACACCCCGGTACTGAAGGCGCGATCGTTTCGTTCAAGGCCAAGTACGGCAACTACATTGGTGGCGAATTCGTTGCCCCGGTCGATGGCAACTATTTCACCAACACCTCGCCGGTCAACGGCAAGCCTATCGCCGAATTCCCGCGCTCCACTGCCAAAGACATCGACAAGGCGCTGGACGCCGCCCACGCTGCCGCTGACGCATGGGGCAAGACCTCGGCCCAGGACCGCTCGCTGGTGCTGCTGAAAATCGCCGACCGCATCGAACAGAACCTCGAACTGCTGGCCATCACCGAAACCTGGGACAACGGCAAGGCCGTGCGTGAAACCCTCAACGCCGACATCCCGCTGGCGGCGGACCACTTCCGCTACTTCGCAGGCTGCATCCGCGCCCAGGAAGGCACCAGCGCCGAGATCAACGAACACACCGCGTCCTACCACTTCCACGAGCCGCTGGGCGTGGTCGGCCAGATCATCCCGTGGAACTTCCCGCTGCTGATGGCCGCCTGGAAACTCGCTCCGGCCCTGGCCGCCGGCAACTGCGTGGTACTCAAGCCCGCCGAGCAAACGCCGCTGGGCATCAACGTGCTAATGGAAGTGATCGGCGACCTGCTGCCACCGGGCGTGCTGAACGTGGTGCACGGTTTCGGCCGCGAAGCCGGCGAAGCCCTGGCCACCAGCAAGCGTATCGCCAAGATCGCCTTCACGGGCTCCACGCCGGTGGGCTCGCACATCATGCACGCGGCGGCCGAGAACATTATCCCGTCCACTGTTGAGCTGGGCGGCAAGTCGCCGAACATCTTCTTCGCCGACATCATGAAAGCCGAACCGTCGTTTATCGAGAAAGCCGCTGAAGGCTTGGTGCTGGCGTTCTTTAACCAGGGCGAAGTGTGCACCTGCCCATCCCGTGCGCTGGTGGAAGAGTCGATCTACGACGAGTTCATGAAAGTAGTGATGAAGAAAGTCGAGCAGATCAAACGCGGCGACCCGCTGGACACCGACACCATGGTCGGCGCCCAGGCGTCCGAGCAGCAGTTCGACAAGATCCTGTCCTACCTGGAAATTGCCAAGGGCGAAGGCGCGCAACTGCTGACCGGCGGCAAGGTCGAGCAGCTCACTGGCGACATGGCCGGCGGCTATTACATCCAGCCGACCCTGCTCAAGGGCACCAATGAAATGCGCGTGTTCCAGGAGGAAATCTTCGGCCCGGTGGTGAGCATCACCACCTTCAAGGACGAAGCCGAAGCCCTGGCGATTGCCAACGACACCGAGTTCGGCCTGGGCGCCGGCGTGTGGACCCGCGACATCAACCGCGCCTACCGCATGGGCCGTGCGATTAAAGCTGGCCGCGTGTGGACCAACTGCTACCACCTGTACCCGGCGCACGCCGCGTTTGGCGGTTACAAGAAGTCCGGCGTGGGCCGTGAGACGCACAAGATGATGTTGGATCACTACCAGCAGACCAAGAACTTGCTGGTGAGCTACGACATTAATCCGCTGGGCTTCTTCTAACTAACCCCTCCCCTCCCACAGTTGAAATGTACTCAAATGTGGGAGGGGTTTGCCCTCTCCCAGACTTAGCTCTCCACAAGTACTTGCGAATTGCATTCGGCACACAGAGGCCGAGTTAAAAACAATAACAATGAAAGGTACTTCTTCATGCCTAGCGAACCGACTGGATCTTCTGTCGACTTCGAAAAAGTCGACTCCCAATACTTCCAACAACGCGAACTTAAAAAAGGTGCCGCCGGCTGGGTGCTGCTAGTCGGCCTTGGCGTTGCCTACGTCATCTCCGGCGACTACGCCGGCTGGAACTTCGGCCTGGCCCAGGGTGGCTGGGGCGGTATGTTCCTCGCCACATTGCTGATGGCCACCATGTACCTGTGCATGTGCTTTTCCCTGGCCGAACTGTCTTCCATGATCCCCACCGCCGGCGGTGGCTACGGCTTTGCCCGCAGTGCCTTCGGGCCTTGGGGCGGGTTCCTGACGGGCACCGCCATCCTGATCGAATACGCCATCGCCCCCGCCGCCATCGCGGTGTTTATCGGTGCCTATTGCGAGTCGCTGTTCGGTATCGGCGGCTGGATGATCTACCTGGCGTTCTACATCATCTTTATCGGCATCCATATCTTCGGCGTCGGTGAAGCCTTGAAGCTGATGTTCGTGATCACCGCCATCGCCGCGATTGCACTGGGCGTGTTCCTGGTGTCGATGGTGCCGCACTTCAATGTCGCCAACTTGCTGGATATCCCGGTAAGCGAAGCCAAGGGCGCCAGCAACTTCCTGCCATTCGGCTATGTCGGCGTGTGGGCGGCGATCCCCTATGCGATCTGGTTTTTCCTTGCCGTAGAAGGCGTGCCGCTCGCCGCCGAAGAAACCAAGAACCCCAAGCGCGACCTGCCCCGGGGCTTGATCGGCGCCATTGTGGTGCTGACCAGTTTTGCCCTGTTGATCCTGGTGATCGCACCGGGCGGCGCGGGCACCTACGCGCTGATCAAATCCGGTAACCCGCTGGTGGAAGCGCTGGCGCTGTCCTATGGCGGTTCGACCTGGATGGGCAGCTTCGTCAACCTGGTCGGTCTGGCCGGCTTGATCGCGAGCTTTTTCTCGATTATCTACGCCTATTCACGGCAGATCTTTGCCTTGTCCCGTGCCGGCTACCTGCCGCGCAAACTGTCCCAGACCAACAAGAGCAAGGCACCGGTACTGGCCCTGGTGATCCCCGGCATTATCGGTTTCGGCCTGTCGCTGACCGGCCAGGGGGATTTGCTGATTCTGGTGGCGGTGTTTGGCGCGACCATTTCCTACGTGCTGATGATGGCCGCGCACATCACCCTACGCATCCGTCGCCCCAAAATGGACCGTCCTTATCGCACGCCGGGCGGCATCTTCACGTCCGGTGTAGCCCTGGTACTGGCCTGCGTGGCCGTCGTTGCGGGCTTTTTGGTGGATCCACGGGTGGTGATTGGCGCCGCAATCATCTATGGAGTATTAATTGCTTACTTTGCTTTCTACAGCCGGCATCACTTGGTAGCAGGCACGCCCGAAGAAGAATTCGCCGCGATCCAGGCCGCAGAGGCCGCCTTGCACTAACTGCCGTAAACCTCGACGCGGGTTCCTCTCCTGCCCGCGTCGTCAAGGAGACACTGTATGGCAAGCTTTTCCCACGCGGTGGGTGCACAGACCTACCGCTTCGACAGCCTCAAGGACGTGATGGCCAAGGCCAGCCCCGCGCGTTCCGGGGACTTTCTCGCCGGCGTCGCCGCGCAGAACGATGGTGAGCGGGTGGCGGCGCAAATGGCGCTGGCCAATATCCCGCTGAAACACTTCCTCGAAGAAGCGCTGATCCCCTATGAAAGCGATGAAGTCACCCGGCTGATCATCGACACCCACGACAAGCAGGCTTTCGCCGTGGTCAGCCACCTGACCGTCGGCGGCCTGCGCGACTGGCTGCTGAGCGACGCCGCCGATGAACAATCCCTACGCGCATTGGCGCCGGGGCTGACACCGGAAATGGCAGCGGCTGTGTCGAAGATCATGCGCGTGCAGGACCTGGTGCTGGTAGCGCAGAAGATCCGGGTGGTCACTCAGTTTCGCGGCACCATGGGCCTGCGGGGGCGCCTGTCGACCCGCCTGCAACCTAACCACCCGACCGACGAGCCGGCAGGCATCGCTGCGAGCATTCTCGACGGCCTGCTCTACGGTAACGGCGACGCCATGATCGGCATCAACCCGGCCACCGACAGCATCGCCTCGATCTGCGCCATGCTGGAGATGCTCGACGCCATCATCCAACGCTACGAAATCCCCACCCAGGCCTGCGTGCTGACCCACGTCACCACCTCCATCGAAGCCATCAACCGCGGCGTGCCGCTGGACCTGGTGTTCCAGTCGATTGCCGGCACCGAAGCGGCCAATGCCAGTTTCGGCATCAGCCTGAGCGTGCTGCAGGAAGGTTACGAGGCGGGCTTGAGCCTGAACCGGGGCACCTTGGGCCAGAACCTGATGTATTTCGAAACCGGCCAGGGCAGTGCCTTGTCGGCCAACGCGCATTTTGGCGTCGACCAGCAAACCTGCGAAACCCGCGCCTATGCGGTGGCCCGGCATTTCAAGCCGTTCCTGGTGAATACCGTGGTCGGTTTTATCGGCCCCGAGTACCTGTACAACGGCAAGCAGATCATTCGCGCGGGCCTTGAAGACCACTTCTGCGGCAAGCTGCTCGGCGTGCCCATGGGGTGCGACATCTGCTACACCAACCATGCCGAAGCCGACCAGGACGACATGGACACCCTGCTGACCCTGCTGGGCGTCGCCGGGATTAACTTCATCATGGGTATCCCCGGCTCCGACGACATCATGCTCAACTACCAGACCACCTCGTTCCACGACGCCTTGTACGCTCGCCAAACATTGGGTTTAAAGCCGGCGCCGGAGTTTGAACAGTGGCTGGCCAAAATGGGCATCTTTACGCAAGCCGACGGCAAGGTGCGCTTCGGCAACAGCCTGCCACCGGCGTTTCGCCACGCCTTGGCGCAATTGGGATGAAGGAGCCGCCTGTGCAACTCGACCTGCCTGAAAACCCGTGGCTGGAACTGCGCCGCCTGACCCCGGCGCGGATTGCGCTGGGCCGCACCGGCACCAGCATTCCCACCAACGCACAGCTTGATTTTCAGTTCGCCCACGCCCAGGCGCGGGACGCGGTGCACCTGCCCTTTGACCATGCCGGCCTGAGCAGTCAGTTAGCCGAACGTGGGCGTGACAGTCTGTTGCTGCACAGTGCCGCAACCGACCGGCATAGCTACCTGCAACGTCCGGATTTGGGGCGGCGCTTGAGTGATGAATCGGCCCAGAGCCTGCGGGATTACGCGGCTGCGCATCCGGGCGGCATGGACCTGGCGGTCGTGGTGGCTGATGGTTTGTCGGCGCTGGCGGTGCATAAACATACGTTGCCGTTTCTTACGCGCATGGAAGAACAGACCCACGCCGAAGGGTGGTCCTTGTCGCCGGTGATCCTGGTGGAACAGGGCCGCGTGGCGGTGGCCGACGAAATCGGGCAACTGCTCGGCGCCAAGATGGTGGTGATCCTCATCGGTGAACGGCCGGGGCTCAGTTCGCCGGACAGTTTGGGGCTGTATTTCACCTACAACCCCAAGGTCGGCCTCACCGATGCCTATCGCAACTGCATCTCCAATGTACGCCTGGAAGGCTTGAGCTATGGCATGGCGGCCCATCGCCTGCTGTACTTGATGCGAGAGGCGTGTCGCCGGCAGCTGTCGGGGGTCAACCTGAAGGACGAGGCCCAGCTTCAGACGATCGAATCCGACGACCCGGATCTGATGAAGGGCAATTTCCTGCTCAGCCCACCCACCGACTGATCCCGGCACGATTGCGCTTTTTCGCGTCTTTAGGCAGCATCAAGTCACGGCCGCTCGTGTGGTCATACCCCATTTGGAAGTTGAGGCCTGGCATGCGGATTACTCAAGCGACCCTGGAACACCTGGACCTGTTGACCCCATTGTTCGTCAAGTACCGCGAGTTCTATGGGGCCCTGCCCTTTCCGGATTCGTCACGGGCCTTCCTGGAAAAGCGCCTGCGCCGCAAGGAGTCGGTGATCTACCTGGCCCTGGCCGATGACGATGACAAACGCGTGCTCGGGTTTTGCCAGCTTTACCCGAGCTTTTCCTCGCTGTCGCTTAAACGTGTGTGGATCCTCAACGACATCTATGTGGCCGAAGACGCGCGCCGACAACTGGTGGCGGACAATTTGATACGCACAGCAAAGAAGATGGCCAAGGAGACCCATGCGGTCCGGCTGCGGGTGTCGACCAGCAGTAATAACCAAGTGGCGCAAAAGACGTACGAGTCAATCGGGTTTCGGGAAGACACCGAGTTCAAGAACTACACGTTGCCGATCAGCGAAGACTGATTCCCTTACACGTAGACACCCTGTGGGAGGGGGCTGCCCCCGATAGCGGCTTTTCAGTCAGACTATTTATAACTGACACGGCCTCATCGGTAGCAAGCCCCTCGCACAGCGGGTTATGTGGCGCCCAGCGCACCGTGTACTGCGACATCCCCCGCTACAAAACCAACACGCTTTTCACCTCTCAATCCGTATAATGCGGACCTTTCAGGGTTGTAAGAAACACTACATACACGTGTAGCCTTATTACCCGAGCTTCCGCACAGGCCTGCCGAGTCGGGCCGTTCACACAGGTGCCATCCATGGATTTCAACCCGCTCGACCTTATCCTGCATCTCGACGTGTACCTCGACATGCTGGTAACCAACTATGGTCCGTGGATATACGCCATTCTGTTCCTGGTCATCTTTTGCGAAACCGGCTTGGTGGTCATGCCGTTCCTGCCAGGGGATTCGCTGCTGTTTATCGCCGGCGCCGTCGCTGCGGGCGGCGGCATGGACCCGGTCTTGTTGGGCGGGCTGTTGATGTTGGCGGCGATTCTCGGCGACAGTACCAATTATGTGATCGGGCGAACGGCGGGAGAACGCCTGTTCAGCAACCCGAACTCGAAAATCTTCCGCCGCGACTACCTGCAAAAGACCCACGATTTCTACGACAAGCACGGCGGCAAAACCGTGACCCTGGCGCGCTTCCTGCCGATCCTGCGGACCTTTGCGCCGTTCGTTGCCGGTATCGCAAAAATGCCTTACCCACGCTTCTTCGGCTTCAGCGTGCTGGGCACCATCCTCTGGGTCGGCGGCCTGGTGACCCTGGGCTACTTCTTCGGCAACGTGCCATTTATCAAGAAAAACCTCTCGCTGCTGGTGGTGTTCATCATCCTGCTGTCGCTGGTGCCGATGATCATCGGCGTGTTCCGCAGCCGCTTTGGCCGCCCGTCTTCAGAAGCCAAGTCGCAGTAACCCGGCATGTGGTCCCTCAGCGCCTGGCGTCGCCGGCGCCTGCTGGCCAAGCACCCGATTGCCGATGACACCTGGCAGCGGGTGCGCCACCACCTGACCTTCCTCGACGGCATCAGCGCCGAGCAGGACCAGTGGCTGCGCGAAGCCTGCGTGGTGTTCCTCGCCGAAAAACACCTCACCGCCCTGCCCGGCGTCGAGCTGCACCAGGAACAACGCCTGCTGCTCGCCGCCCAGGCGCAATTGCCGCTGATGAACCTGGGTGACCTCGACTGGTACCAGGGTTTCCATGAAATCGTGCTGTACCCCGACGACTTCCTCAGCCCCCAGCGCCATCGCGACAGCAGCGGCATCGAACACGAGTGGGACGGCGAACACAGTGGCGAAGCCTGGCAGCAAGGCCCGGTGATCCTCGCCTGGCCGGGCGTACTGGCCAGCGGTCAGTGGGAAGGCTACAACCTGGTGATCCACGAACTGGCCCACAAGCTCGACATGCTCAACGGCGACGCCAACGGCCTGCCGCCGCTGCACCACGACATGCGCGTGCAGGAATGGGCCAGCGTGATGCAGAGCGCTTATGACGATCTCAATCGCCAACTGGACGCCAACCCCGACGCCGAGACGGAGATAGACCCCTACGCGGCGGAAAACCCGGCGGAGTTCTTTGCGGTCACCAGCGAATATTTTTTCAGCGCCCCGGATTTACTCGTCAACCGTTATCCACAGGTGTACGCCCAACTCAGCCGCTTTTACCGCCAGGATCCCTTGGCCCGCCTGACCCAACTGCAAGCGCACGACCCGCGTTATCAGCCACAAGGCGAATGACCGTACGACGTCTGGCGCATGGCATCGCCGTCAGAATATGCCTATAATCGCCGCCACTTTTAGGCCAATCCGGCCATGTCATATGGCCAACTACGGGGGCAACGCCCAATGAGCTACAGCAAGATTCCGGCTGGCAAAGACCTGCCGAACGACATCTACGTCGCCATCGAGATTCCGGCCAACCACGCGCCGATCAAATACGAAATCGACAAAGACAGCGACTGCCTGTTCGTTGACCGTTTCATGGCCACCCCGATGTTCTACCCGGCCAACTACGGTTTTATCCCTAACACCCTGGCCGACGACGGTGACCCCCTCGACGTGCTGGTCGTAACCCCTTACCCGGTTACCCCAGGCTCGGTCATCCGCGCTCGCCCAGTCGGCATCCTGAACATGACCGACGACGGCGGCGGTGATGCCAAAGTGATCGCAGTGCCACACGACAAGCTGTCCCAGCTGTACGTGGACGTGAAGGAATACACCGACCTGCCGCCACTGCTGCTGGAACAGATCAAGCACTTCTTCGAGAACTACAAAGACCTCGAAAAAGGCAAATGGGTGAAGATCGACGGTTGGGGCAACGCAGACGCCGCCCGCGCCGAGATCATGAAGTCGGTCGCAGCCTACAAAGGCTGATACCCGCTACTCATTGCCTCGGCAATTGAAAAAGCCCCGATTATTCGGGGCTTTTTTTGTGGGAAAAATTAAACGACAAGTTCAATGCTTTATAAGCTTAGTTTAACCACCGCTCAAATCCGAAGTAACAAGCTACAACTAAGCAAAAACCTACAGGCCTAACTCAACGCATGGTTTATTTGATGTGTTTTCTCGGCCAGTAAACTCTGCGTTTATGAATACATCAGGTGATCGCTTAAAAGCGCTATTAAGGGAAGTTCATCTTTCCGCCTCCGACTTCGCCAAAAACCGTGGTGTCACGCCTCAACACGTGAACAACTGGTTCAAACGCGGTGTACCCATGGGCCGACTCAACGAGATCGCGGAACTGCTGTGTATCTCCAGCCGTTGGCTACGCACCGGCGAAGGCCCCAAACACCCACCGGCCAACTTCCTGCTGGAAGGCCCGAGCATCAGGAAAGGACTCCCCACCCGCGAAGAAAGTGGCAAATACCTCACAGGCCCCGCCTGCAGCCCGGAAAAAATCGACGTGGAGATCCCCCTCCACCCCACCTTCACCTCAACCGAACGCATCCGCGTCTCCCTGCACACCCTCGAAACCCTCAACGTCAACCCCGACCGCGCGCTGGGCGCCTACATGGTCGACAACAGCATGATCGACATCATCCAACAAGGCGCCACCCTCGCCATCGACAAAGGCCGCACCCAAATCATCGACGGCGAAATCTACGCCGTCGAACACGATGGAATGCTACGCATCAAATACCTCTACAACCGCCCAGGGGGTGGTTTGCGCATGCGCAGCCACAACGCCGGCGAACACCCGGATGAATACCTGACGCACGAGCAACGGTTCGAACAGAACTTCCAGATCGTGGGGTGGGTGTTCTGGTGGTCCACCCTCAACAACCGCCGCCCACCCGTGCCGCTGGATGAGCATCTTTTGGGCTGGGAAGGCTCTAAATCGGAACCGGAGGTGGGCAACTGAGGTGAATGTGGGTATCATGCGCCGCACATTTGGCAGGGGGTTGCGTTGCGCTATCCACCCTGCTCGGCGATGCGGAGGATTTCCCGCGGATGCCCCTACTATTCAGCCCGACGCAATGTGGGCTGAGCGATTTGAAGGCTGCTGAGGTTTGTCAAAAACAAGCTGAGGCGGTCACAGAGAAGCCGGCCACAAGCCGGCTTTTTAATGTCTTTAATTCCCGATCAGTATGAACGGCTAAATCAGCCTGGCTTACGCCTGCCTCCATTCTCCAGACCGTAATCGGCCCCTCAAAAACCGAGTTCAAACTCAGACCGCAAAAAACTCACACCCAGAGAGAATTCTCTTACAATCCCTGTCTAGCTTTCCAAATCCTTTTACGGATGCGATAACCATCGGCGATCAAGAGGCGAGCCTGTGAGCAAAGTAGGGAGCACATCCGAGCAGCTGGTAAACGTTGAAAATCTTTCGGCTTCATTGCAGCGCTTTGCTGATGATCGTGACTGGCGACAATTCCACTCTCCGAAAAACCTTCTCCTAGCATTGACGGGAGAAGTGGGCGAACTCTGCGAAATTTTCCAGTGGATGAGTGAAGCCGACTCAGTGGACGCTGCAAAGCGCCCTGAAACAGCCCAAGCCGTAAAAGACGAACTCGCAGACGTTCTCATGTATCTGGTCCGCTTGGCTAGCGTGTTGGACGTCGACCTCAACGAAGCCACCCAAAGCAAACTCGCACTTAACGGTTTGAAGTACCCAGTCGATAAAGCCAAAAGCACCAGCAAAAAGTACGACCAACTCTGATATCCCACGCGCTAAGGACTTCTCGTGATCGTTTACGCTGCGACCAAACAGCAATTCCTCAAAGACAACGATAACGACGACATCGAAGAGGTCATTCTCAGGCACTACAAAGAAGCCACAGGAAAGCGAGTTGGCGCGTCGGAAATTAAATCCTGGCAAGGCTCGTTGACGTACATGGCGAAGGTGCTTCGAGACGAGGAACTACCAAATGACGCCGGATTGGCCATTGAACTGCACATCCCGCAATCCTCGAAACGTATCGATTTTTTGATGACTGGCAGGGACGCAAAGCAGGGTAAAAACGCTGTCCTGATTGAGTTAAAGCAGTGGAGTAAATCAACAGCTACCACCAAAGATGCAATAGTCAAAACCGCCTTGGGTGGCGGCATAGTGGAAACCATCCATCCTTCCTACCAAGTTTGGTCGTACGCCGCATTGCTGGAAGGCTTCAACGAGGCTGTCTATGACAAAAGCATTGAGGTTCGTCCCTGCGCCTATCTGAATCGCCCCGGGTTTCGTAGACACCTCCATGCCTTAAAATGAGGCCAATCAGGAGGTGCCATGAGCAACCCGCGTTATCCCGAAGAATTCAAAATCCAAGCAGTCAATCAAGTGACCGAAAAGA